>CACZBB010000252.1 GCA_902779245.1 uncultured Lachnospiraceae bacterium
CTGTTTGAGCCGAAGAATGCCCGGACCTATTTCGCCGGCTGGCAGAACGGCAGTAAATTCTATCCGCGAGAGCAGGCGATCCAGGTCAACGGGGAGACGACGCTGCTTGCTGTCTGGGCCGATGGCTGCGAGCTCGGCTTTTTTGACAGGGAGAACCCTTCCGCGCACTACAGCCGGTATTTTCCGGTCGAGGATCCGCAGAACTGGCCGATGATGCTTTGCGACCTGCCGACCCAGGAGGAGGCGGGCTTTACGGCTCCGGCCGGGACGGTTCTCTATGGCTGGGAGACGAAGGAAAAGACTAAGTTCTATTATCCCGGACAGAGGGTTCAGGCGAAGACGACGGTCCGCTTTTACGCGGTATGGAAGGCGGCCCATGCGGTGACCCTGACCTACGCGGGCGAGTCGAGGACGGTATACGTTGCGGACGGCGACCCGCTCCCGGGCTTTGAGGACGTTGGCTTTACCCTTCCCGAGGGGCAGGAATTCGCCGGCTGGCTGGTGAATCAGGAACCCGTCGGGGAGGATTATACGGTCGTCTCGGATCTTAACGATGTCACGCCGGGCTTCGGCGCGTCCACGCATGTACACGAGGACAGCGAACGGTATGTCCGGTGGTTTTCCTCGAACAGAATGCCGGAGACGGCCGGAAACTACTGCCTGATGCGGGACGTTTTGCTGGGGCAGGCGTGGGAAGTTCCGGAGGGAGAGACGCACCTGTGCCTCAATGGACACAGCCTGCGGCAGCTCAACGAGGGAGAGCGCGTCGTGCATATCGGAGCGGGAGGGACGCTGATCCTTGACGACTGCGCTGGCGGCGGCAAGGTCTGCGGCGGCTCCCTGAGAGGGTACGACAGCTGCGGAGGAGGCCTTTATCTGGAGGAAGGCGCCGGCTTTGTCATGAACGGCGGGAGCCTGACCGAGAACACGGCGGATCAAGGCGGCGCCGTATTTCTGGAGGAGGGAGCTTCCTTCGTCATGAACGGGGGAGAGATCACGCTCAATAACGACTACTTTTTTGAATCCACCGGCGCGGTCGTCTATCTCGAAGAATCCTATGAGGAGGACGTGACGACCTTTGTCATGAACGGCGGAAGCATCACGGAGAACTTCTTCAGTTTCTACGGCGGCGGCGTCTATGTCGGCTACAATGCGTCCTTCACGATGACGGACGGAGAGATCTCCGGAAACGATGGGGAGGGGAGCACCGCGAGCATGGGCGGCGGCGTCTATGTTGGGATGTCCGGGCATTTCACGATGGAGGGCGGCAAGATCTGCGGCAATACGGCCGGCAGCGGCGGCGGCATCTACGTTGATGAATTGGCGGAATTTAAGATGCTTGGCGGCAGCGTCACCAAAAACGAGGCGGACAACCAGGGCGGCGGCATCTTCGTGGACGAGGGCGCGGATTTCAAGCTGGAGGGTGCGGTAAGGATCCGGGAAAATTATCTCAGCCCGAATTATGGGTGGGAAGAAAATAATATCTATCTCAGCGACAGATTCGGCATAACGCGGATAAACATTACGGATGTGCTTTTGTGCGATGAGAAGGATATCGGCCTGTCGGTTTCCGCGGAGGCCGTGACAAAAGAACCGTATATCGTGACCGACGGACTCCGGGGAAATGCCGAGCTCACGCAGTTTGTTTCGGACGCTCCGGAGTACATAATGATGGAGGATATCAATATCAGCGGGGAGATCGCGATCGGCGATCCCATTACCCTGAAATTCGAAAGCGGAAGCGAGACCGCGGAAGGGGTGATGAAGGATGTAGACTGGATGAAGAACCTGGCCTACGAGCTTCCGGCGTGCGCCTACAGCAATCCGCCTTTGGCCTTTGCCGGCTGGGAGTATGAATACACGGTCGTCGAGGAAGGCAAGGAGCCGAGGAAGGAGACCGCAATCCGGAAAACCTCGCAGATGATCTCGCCCAGTGAATACACGGTGTTCAAGGCACATTGGGTCGAAGCCTGGAAGGAACTTCAGAAAACCATCGACGCGGCGGCGGACGGCGCCGTGATCGCCCTGGAATATGACTGCGGCGCGTTGGCGGAGGATGGCCCCCTGGTCATTCCGCAGGGGAGGACCATCACCCTCGACCTGAACGGCTTTTCCCTTGACCGAAGGCTGGAAAGCCCGGCCGACGACGGCTGCGCGATCATCAACAACGGCACGCTGACGGTCACCGACGGGAGCAAAAAGAAGACCGGCAGGATCACCGGCGCCAAGAACACCGGAAACGGCGGAGCCATCCTGAACAGGGGAACCCTGACCATCGACGGCGGCACGATCACCGGGAACACGGCGGATCAGGGCGGCGGCATCTTCAACGAGTCCGGCTCCCTGAACGTGAGCGGCGGCGAGATCTCCGGAAACAGCGCCGGAAAAAACGGCGGCGGGATCTACAGCAGCGGGGAACTTACGCTTAAGGGCGGCTCCGTCACCGGCAACACCTGCGGCGGAAACGGCGCGGGTCTCTATGTTGAGGGCGATGCGGGAACCTTCCGGATGTCCGGCACACCCAGAATTCAGGAAAATGAAAAAACCGGCCATATTGCCAATAATCTGTATCTCGGAACCGGCA
>CACZBB010000253.1 GCA_902779245.1 uncultured Lachnospiraceae bacterium
CGCGGCGGCAGGCATTTGCCAAAGAAGGAAGAGGAGGAAACCAATGCAGTTCATTCTTGCGGAGCTGAGAAAACGGACGCGGATGCCGATCATCGCGATCTACGAGCACCCGGAGGATTACCCGGACAAGTACGTGGCCAGGGTGTTCGACATCGACCGGCCGACATTCCTCGCGGTGACCGCCGACACGCTCGAAGAGATCCGCGGATGCGTCCCGGAAGGAATGCACAGGGTCCCGCGGTCGGAATTCGATGCCGAAGGGATTGTAGAGTCCTGGATTTAGATCGAAAGGAAGGAGAACGATGAAGAAATGGGATGTCTGGCTGGCTGCCAGGCGGCGCAAGGGGACGTAGGACAACGGCAGTCCCGGAGGGGTTCAATCCCTCAGGCCGGATAGCTCTGGATATCGTACTCCGGACATGCGGGTTCGAATCCCGCCGTTCCCGCTTACCGGCATTTGCCGGGAGAAAGGAGAAAGAACATGGAGAACAAGAAGTACACAAAGGAAAGCTGGCTTGCCGAAGGCAGGCGGCTGTTCGGGACGGATTACACGAAGTACCGCTTCCGGTGCCCGAAATGCGGAAACGTCGCCACGGGCCAGGAATTCAAGGACGCGGGCGCGGATCCGAACGCGATGTATTGCGAATGCATCGGGAGGCACGTTCCGGGAAAGGGCTGCGACTGGGCGGCCTACGGCCTCTTCGACATCTGCACTGTCCACGTAGACGGTCAGCCGGTGTTCGAGTTCGCGCCCCTGGAGGAAGAACAACGTGAAGAGGTTTATTAACGCGAAGAAAGGAGAGCCATCATGAAATGGGATGTTTTGTGCAATTACGCGGGCGGGGAGCCGTTTTATCAGGTGTACCGCAAAAAGCGCGAGGGAGAACCGCTCCATGGCGGCAACATGGAGACGGACGGCAGGATCTACGACTCGAAGGAGGCCGCGGAGGCGGCAGCCGAAAGGCGGAATGAGGTGGAAAGGAAGAAGGAAGAACTCGGGAAGGCCCTGGAAGCCCTTGGCTATCGGAAGAGCGGCGAGAGCCTGGAGGTGCGGGCGGTCTTCTTCGCCCAGGGAAGGGCGAAAGTCAGCATGGACGGCGAGTACTTCGGAATCTACGACTTCGACAGGCGGACATTTGTCGATTAAGGGGAAGCTGACCAGAAGAAAGGATGGTGTGGGCATGGAGAGCTTTGCAGGGAGACTGAGGGATGTTCTGAAGGAGAGGGACTACTCGCAGGCGCAGCTTTGCCGGATGACGGGGATCACGTCGTCATCGGCGAGCATGTACCTGTCGGGCAAGTCAACGCCGACGAAATCGCGCCGGCGGAAGATCGCGAAGGCGCTGGGGCTTCAGGACGATTACTTTGAGCAGGGCGTGGACCTTGCGGAGGTCGAGACGGATGTGATCAACCTGCCCGTGAAGGTGGCGGCGAGGCTCATGGGAAAATCGCCGGAATGGGTGATGCAGGGGCTCAAGGACGGTGTCTTTCCCTGGGGGTATGCCGTGAAGGTCGGGAGGTGGAGCTTCTTCATCTCGTCGGCGAAGTTCACGGAGTGCACGGGGATCCGGATCCCGACGGAGGCACTGCGGAAAGACGCGGAAAACGGCGCGGCCTGACGGCCGCCCATCGGGGTGAATGACGGCAGACATCCGGGCAGGACCGGAAAGCGCGGGTTCGACTCCCGCCGCCCCGATTCCGGCAGACGCCGGAACCCATATCGTTCCTCCAATTTACAAAGCCCCGCCGGGAGGCGGGGCGACACGGGAACGTAGGACGCGGAAAGTCCCTCGGGGAGTGATGCCCCCGGCCGGCAAAAGCCGGGGAACAGCAAATACTAACAAATATCAGCAAATATCAGCAAAAGGAGGGAAACACATGGTCGAGATGAACCTGCGGCATGAAGATCCGGACGGGGATCTGGAAGAGACCTGCGCGAGGGGGGAATGCGTGGTCGCGTTCGTGATCAAAGACACGGAGAGCGCCGAAGGGGAAATGTGGCATGAGACAGGAACACACGTCTTAGGGGAAGGATGCCCGGAAGGCATACTGGAAGCCGCGGCGCATGCGCTCGGGAAGGTCGCGACCGTATTGATCAGGAGGCGGCCGAGACGCCAAGAAGCCTACGCGAGAATGAAACAGGCACTGTTGGAAGGTTTCGTAGAAGGAGAACCGGTATGAAGACAGCTATCACATACGCGCTGCTTACCGTCTGGACTGCCGCGATGCTTGCGCTGATCGTGACACGGGAAGGCATGCCGCTGGCATGGGGGATCGCCTGCGCGATGGTTATCCTCGCCGGCTACCTGGCCGGCTGCGCGCTGATCGCGGACAGGATCGCGGCTAAGAGGGACGAAAGGGCGAAAGAAAGGGACAAAGAGGACTGACACAAGGCGGAAAGAACGGGCGGTTTCCCGGCACTTATTCTCCTTTCTTGCCGGAGCGGGTTCGACTCCTGCTGCCGCCACTATGGGAACGTAGGACGCGGAAAGTCCCTCGGGGAGCCATACGCCCCGAAGCCGGCGGGTTTTGATGTTTTTACCGCCGGGATGCCGGTTCGAATCCGGCCGCTCCCGCTGCCCGAAGAGGGCGACAATTTTATATATGGCTGCCGATCCCTAAGCACGGCAGCGGGGCATAAGCCAACGGCAGGCACGCGAGCGAGGGCACTCCCCCTACTTATGTGGACCTTGCGACGACCGGAACCGGTTCGACCCCGGATGCCCCACGACCGGCATTTGCCGGGAAAATCCAATGAAAGGAGCAGGTTATGAACTGGCAGATCGATTACGCGGCGAAGTCAGCCGGCGGCAAGGATGAGCGCACGCTGCAGAAACGCACATGGAACGAGGCCGAGGCGGTACGGGAGGTGATCAGCCTCCTGAAGGAGGTTCTGCGTGCCAGCCCGACGAAGGGGCTCACGCAGATGACCGTCAGCATTAGGCAAAAGTAAGGAGGAAAGCATGGAAGAAAAGGACAGGAACACGAAGTGGATCGTCAGCCAGATGCCGGACGCGGGCATTGACGGACCGATGACGCGGGAGCCGCTGGAGGACGCGGAGGTATGGACGACGGAGACAAGGATGGAGACGGGAAAACCGCTCGGGGCGATTGCCTTGACGTGCGTCATCGCTTTCGCGGTGATGATGATCGCCCCGCAGATCATCATCGCGATCTTCGGCCTTCCGCACGGAGGAGCGGCGGAAATCGCCATCTATCTGCCGTTTGTGGCAGTGGCGCTTGGTGTGATCAATGCGGAGATGAGGAAGGTGTGAGATGAAGAGGAGATGGATGGCAAGAGCCGAGGTGAAGTGCCTTGACGGAAACACGATCACGCGCAGCTCGGAGGTCTGGGCGGAGAACCCCGCAGGGGCGAAGGAGGCGGCGGAGGGCTGCTTTTACGACCTTTTTATCCGCGGTGATATCGTGTTCGCGGCGTGGGGCGTGAGGCTCGCGGAGACATGAAAAAGACATGTGCCGGATGCAGGGCGCTGGAGGGCGCGTACAAGAATCCATGCACGGGCGGATACCGGATCATCCGGGAAGCCGGATGCGGGCTCGGGCGAAGGACCGACGGGGCGATGCACCCGAAGGAGGAATGCGAAAAGCCCGTCACATGGAGAGAATTCGAGAGGGTCAAAGAAGCCCTCAGGGAGGCGGAGAATGAGACAGGTCAAAGGGAAATACCGGCCGAAGGGATCGAAGAAGGCATACGATTACATGGCGGATATCGCCGAAGAGCATGACAGGATCGGAGACCTGCCTCTCCTTGACGGGAAGGGTTTCACGGTCGCGATCGCAAGGAACGGGAAACTGGTCTACTACTACAACGCGGCGTTTGGAGGGAACCTGATTGATCTGGATCCGAGGATGGATCCGGAGATGCCGTGGGAAATTGTCAAAAGGTGCTCAAGAGAGGAGGAAGCATGAACACGGTAAGGGTGTTGCAGGAAGGACAGGAATTGCGCCGGCGCAATTTCAGGAGTCCGGAAGGAGAAATCCGGAGCCTGCGAAAGGAGAACAGGAGGCTGAACGCCTTCAGGAACGGCGTTCTGTGGATGAGCGCTTTCGTTTCCGCGATTCTCGCGATCGTGCTGATGGCGCGGGCGACGCGGATCGAAGGGAACGGCGTAGCCTGTCAGGGGCCCGGCGGGGAAGTCTTTTATCCGGCGGACCATGTGGTCGTTGCGGCCGGCATGCGCGGGCGCCAGAAGGAGGCAGCCGCGTTCGCCGGCGCGGCGCCGCTGTTTTATCAGGTCGGCGA
>CACZBB010000254.1 GCA_902779245.1 uncultured Lachnospiraceae bacterium
GACGAATCCGTTGAAGACCGTCAGAATCATTATTTTTATATCCAAACCAATGGTCCAGTTCTCAATATAGTAAAGATCGTAGTCGATTCGGCGGCGGATCGAAGTATCGCCTCGATAACCGTGGATCTGCGCCCAGCCCGTCATCCCCGGCCGCACCTGGTGCTTGACCATGTAGCGAGGAATCTCCTCCTGAAATTTCTCGACATAATACGGACGCTCCGGGCGCGGGCCGACGAGGGACATCTCGCCCTTCAGAACGTTAAACAACTGTGGCAGCTCATCAATGCTGGTCTTTCGCATGAAACGGCCGACCGGCGTCACGCGGGGATCGTCCCGAACCGTCCAGGCCTTACTCTCCTTGTTCGGCTCCTGGACAACCATAGAGCGGAACTTATACATCGTAAACGGCTGGTTGTGGAGGCCGACGCGCTCCTGACGGAAGATCAGAGGTCCCGGCGAGGTCGCCTTGATGATGATCGCGCAGGTCAGCATGACCGGCGATGACAATATAATCGCCATCAGGCTGCCGACGATGTCCAGCATGCGCTTGAGCGCCGCCGAGAAGGTATTGGTCAGCGGCACATAGCGAATGTTGATGACCGGAAGCCCGAGGATATCTTCCGTATAAGGTTTTGTCGGAATAATATTATAGTAGTCGGGAATGAATTTTGTATGAACGCCGGATTTCTCACAGAGCGCCACGATCGATTCCAGACGATGGTACTCGGACAGGCCGAGCGTAATGGCGATCTCATCCAGATGGTTCTCCGGAAGGATCACCATGAGGTTGTCGATCCGCCCGAGGACCTTGATCCCCTTGTACATCGTGCCGGCCTCGATGCGGTCGTCAAGAATCCCGCGGATATTGAAGCCCCACTGGGGATTCGCGGTGACCCGGTCAATATACTCTTCCGCCGCGCGGCTGTAGCCGACAAGCAGGACATGACGCTGGTTTCGTCCGTCGCGGCGCATACGACGGATCGAACCCCAGACGCCGAACCGGGCCAGGATATCCAGAACCGTATTCAGGATAAAGAAGACCACGATCATGGACCGTGACCAGTCCTGCTGGTGCGCGAGCTGAAGCGTTGCCAGAAAGATCAGAAGGCCAATGCCATTAGCCTCCAGAATTGCCGCCATTTCCAACCGCCGGCCTTTGACGCGGCTCGGCGCGTAGAGGTTGAGTGCCGAATAAAGAATGAGCATCACGGGAACGACAACGAGCAGCGCCCGAAGATAGGTATCCAGTGAGATGACTTCAACGGCTGTATCTTCAAACCAGCGGCTTCGGTAACGCAGGTACCAGGAAAAACAGTAGGTAAGGATGAGAACGCCTGCGTCGATTACCGCCAGAAATCGGCTAAAGTATTTCTGATTCTGCTCGATCATGCTCTCTCCTCGATTCCTCATGCTTTTCTTCAAGAGATTATCATACTATATTGGGCACAGAAAATCAATAAACATTCCGTGAAATCCCTTTGAATCCCCCTCGAGTGTCCGGCTCGGGTGTGAACAGCAGCTAACGGCCACCATATTAAGCATATAGTCGGCGTATGCCGAACCTCCTGCCCTCCCGCGAGCTGCGTGCTGCCGAAGGCAGCCTGATTCCCTGCGCGGCTCTGTGAATGCAGAAAATGCAGGGTACGGGAACCCTGCATATTGCTTTTCTTCATATTTTCCGCGGTCTCTCAGCTGCGGCTGCCGCTTTTCAGCAGCCCGAGCCGGCGAAGACAATTGACCCAGAGCTCACCCTGGATGCGAAGATAATTGCCGAGATACCGAAGACGGAAGGGAACCTTCCGCCCCTCCTCCCGGCTTTTCCCGCAGAGCGCGAAGCCCCTCGCGATGCCGCGGATATACTCGCCGCCGAAGCCCTTCAGCGCAAAGAACAGCGCTTTCACAAAAAAGCCCGGAAGAAGAAGCGGGAGATTCAAAAGAATCTGCGGCCAGGGCATGTTCTTCCAGACGATGTAAATACTGTTGCGGGAGGTATTCCGGACCTTGAAGAGGTTGTAGATCGACCCGCTGGCCGCGCTCCCGGCGTGAAGAACCCTGGCTCTGGGCGCATAGATATTGCGGTAACCGCGGATTCTCGCGCGCCAGCCGATGTCAATATCCTCCAGGTACGCGAAATGGTTCTCGTCGAAGAGTCCGATTTCCTTCAGAAGCGGCACGCTGTAGATCGCCGCGCCGGCGCAGCAGGCAAAAATCTCCCGGCTCTTCCGATAAGTATCGGCAGGCGCTCCCTTGCCCTCGGCAAATGCCCACCCGAAGGCGCAGTAGTAATCCCCCGCGTCATCGATCTTTGAAGGCTCCTGCATTTGCAGCATTTTCGCCTGCGCGGAAAAAACCCTGCGCCCGGAGGCTGCCAGAAGCAGCTCCTCGACAAAGGCCGGATGCGCGACGGTGTCGTTATTGAGAAGGATCACATAATCCATATCCATCGAAGCACGGATACCGGCATTAACCGCCCCGCAAAAGCCCGTATTTTCCGGAAAACGAATCAGAACCGCCTCCGGAATCATCTCCTTGACTTTCAG
>CACZBB010000255.1 GCA_902779245.1 uncultured Lachnospiraceae bacterium
AGGCGTACGCTCCGGTGTTCCGATCCTTCACGGGCGCAAGCACATACGTCCCGGCGCGGAGCGCGAGCTCGGCGGTAAAGAAGCTTGCCCCGCTCCTGGAATCCCAGACCGCGTGCTTCGTATAGAGAAGCGTCCCGTTCGAATCATAGAGATTGTACCAGAGATACCGCATTTCGGCCCTCGCCGAGAGTGTCACGATGCCGTCCGCGGGAACCCGGAACCGGAAGGCGTCCTGATCTTCATTTGCCGCGATCTGGCCGAAGACGGTCTTGCCGAAGGAAATGGCGGATGCCTTTGCGGTACCGGTGTTCTCTGAAAGGTTCGTCTCCGCAAAGGTCTCTTTCACGGCGGAAAAATTGATCCGGAAGACATATTTGCCGTAGGAACGATTGACAAGAAGATATTTCGAGTCTACGCAGAGGTAGTAGGTGCCGCCCTTTAAGTCGATCGTTTCGTCGATCCGGCTCTTGCCGGTATTGTCGTTTTTTCTGAGGTTGTTTTTGCTCCAGACGAGATTCCCGGAGGGGTCATAAATCCGGTAGTTGGTTCTTTCCGCGTAGGAGCTTGCATGCAGCACGGTCCGTCCGGAAGCGGGGAGCGTAAAGGAATACCAGCGCTCCGGATAGGTCTCCGTGAGTGAGCCGCTCACGTTCTTTCCCAAAGCCGCTTTTTTTGCTGATGCGAAGCTGCTGTCCCCGGCTTTAGCTGTCAACGGAAATGCGAAAAGTAAAAGAATCAGAGCCAGGAATCCAAGCCATCGACCTTTTTTCATTTTGATACCTCCTTTTTTTGGATTTTTCGGCATTTCCTCTTTACGGCGCGCTTTGCGTGCCGTAAAGGCTGATATGGACAAGATTTCGTCCCGCTTATTCTCTCATATTTTTAGAAGCGTTTCAATCTTTCGTTGCTGATTAATGAAAAAAAGGTTATAATAGTTGAAATGAGTTTGATATTTAAAATTATTTATGGAGGCTGCTTATGTTTTCCTGGTGGTTTACGATTTTTGTCCTGGGCATCAGCTGCATGCCCCTGACCATGCTGGTTTTCCGGCGGTTCGACGACCGCGGCTGGCTGTTTTCCAAGTCGATCGGCATCATGTTCATCGGCTGGATCATGTTCGTTCTCAGCTCGGCGCATCTGCTGAAGTTCGTTCAGGCCGCCTGCATCGGTTTGATCGTCGTGGTGCTGGCCCTGAACATCGTATTGTTTATCTTCGGAAAGCAGAAGGAGGTGCTGAAAGGGGCCGACTTCAAGCTGATTATTATAGAAGAAATCGCTTTTTTGCTGATCTTCCTGCTTTGGGTATACATCATCGGCTTCAAGCCGGAGGCTTACGGGACGGAGAAATTTATGGACTATGCCTTCATCACCTCGATGATGCGCACGACCTACCTCCCGCCCATTGACCCCTGGTTCTCGGGCGAGGCCATCAACTACTACTACGGCGGTCAGTATCTCACGACCTTCATCATAAAGACCAGCGGGGTGACGGCCGGCGAGGGCTACACGCTGATGCGTGCGGCGATCGCCTCCTTCTCCTGTATGCTGCCATTTGCGGTGGTCTACCAGCTTCTTCGCAGCCGCTTCGCCGCCCGGACGAAGTTGATCCCGTACATCGGCGGCACGATCGGCGGGATCGCGGTCGCCTTCTGCGGAAATTTCCAGTATGTGATTTACGGGCTGATCAAGCCGATTGCCGCGAGCCTGCGGGGGGAGGAGTACAGCTACTGGTTCCCGGACGCCACGCGTTTCATCGGCTACCAGCCTGATATGCCGGACAAGACCATCCATGAATTTCCGTCGTACTCGACGGTCCTCGGCGACCTGCACGCGCACTATGTCAATATTGTTTTCGTGGTTGTGGTGACGGCGGCGGCGCTGGCCTACGCGCTGCGGCTCCACGCGGAGATGACCGGCATGACCGTAAAAACGGTCGCGGCCAGGGTTCCCTTGCGTAAGAAAAATGCCGCGAAGAAGGCTTCGGCGGCGGAAGGAAAAACGGCCAAGGCCGGCTTCGGCCCGTTTATGAAAAAATGGCTGCCGGTGGTGCTCTGCCCGGAGATTATCCTGATCGGCTTCTGCACCGGGATCTTCCGCTGGACGAACTTCTGGGATTTCCCGATCTATTTTGTGGTCGGCGGCGCGGTCGTTTTCTTCATGAATCTGCGCAAATACTGGCGGGAGAGCCCTCTGAAGTTCCTGCTGGTCATGGGCGCGCAGGCCGTCGCGGCCGCCCTCATCGGCACCGTCGCGGCGCTGCCCTTCACGCTGGGCTTTGACCAGATCTCCAGCCAGATCCTGCCTACGCACTCCCACACCATGCTCTGGCAGCTGATGGTTCTCTGGGGACTGCCCCTGGCGGTGCTGACGGTCCTCATCGTGAAGCTTGTCCTTGACCGAAGGGCGTTCCTTCGCGCGAACGCGGCGGCCGTGAGCGCCGGCGCGGTAAAGAGCGGGGACGCGAAAGCGCCCGCCGCGCAGGAGGCGCCAACGGCTGCCGGAAAGCGCGGGCATAAGGGCGCG
>CACZBB010000256.1 GCA_902779245.1 uncultured Lachnospiraceae bacterium
CTTCTTCGCCGCTTCCTCCGCGGCCTTCTTCGCCGCTTCCTCCGCGGCCTTCTTAGCCGCCGCTTCCTCCGCGGCCTTCTTCGCCGCCGCTTCCTCCGCGGCCTTCTTCGCGGCTTCTTCCTCCGCGGCCTTCTTCGCGGCTTCTTCCTCCGCGGCCTTCTTCGCCGCCGCTTCCTCCGCGGCCTTCTTCGCCGCTTCTTCCTCTGCGGCCTTTCTCGCCGCCGCTTCGGCAGCCAGGCGGGCCTTCACTTCCGCGTTGATCTTGCGGATGCGCTCTTCCTCTTCCTCGCGCTTACGGCGCTCCTCGTTCTCTCGGGCAATACGCTCCTCCTCTTCCTTCTTATAATCCTTCAGAAGCCAGACAAACTCATGCGCCCCAAGACCGATATGATAGGCCTTCCAGCGGTAATCGTTCACGAGATTCGTATATTCCTCATCCTCTTCAACCCAAGCGGTCTGATCATTCGGAGAGAAATTGAAGAACGCGAGAAGCTTTTCTCCGTCATAGTAACGGCCAATTCCAAGAATCTTGTCATTCCAGGTCTCGATTGTCCAGACATCGGCCTGAGAATCAAAAACGCGGTGCGAAGCACGGATCTTCTCCATCCAGCGAAGCGTCTGGTAAATCTTACCCTGACGGGTATCCGGATCGCTGCGAAGCTCGGCCTCGTTCCAGTCAAATCTTCCGCGGTGCAGATACCGGCTGTCCACCTGCTTGACCGGATCTTCATGGTAAGAATAATCATTCCGCTGCCCGATCTCATCACCGCTGTAAAGAACCGGAATGCCGCTCTGGGTCATCAGGAACGCGTGAAGCATGAGGTCGAGCCGGATCGCCAGATCCAGCTTCCAGGCATTGTTCTCATACTCGGCCGCCTCGATCCCGCAGAGTGAAGCGGTCGTCCCGCAAAGGCGGGCATCGCCAAGCCGCGGGTCATCGTTATACAGCTCGCCCCTCGCGTTGCTCCCCCACCATTTGCCGGTAAGATAATCGTTCAGATATTTCTTGTGCGCGACCTCCTCCTCGCCGAACTGCCTGAGGAAATCATAGTCAAGGCCCCAGCCGATGTCGTCGTGGCAGCGCAGATAATTCAGGAAAATATATTCCTTCGGCAGTGCGAACACGGAATCCATCTGATGGCGGAGCAGCCGGACGTCGCCGGTCGCTACCGTATTCCACATCGTGCACATCGTCGTCACATTGTAGAGCATGTGGCACTCGGGCTTTTCCACGGTTCCGAAATACGGAACCACCTTCGACGGCTCCATGACGACCTCGCCGAGGAGAAGCGTGCAGGGGCAGACGACCTCGCAGGCCATACGCATGATGCGGACCAGCGTATGCACCTGAGGCAGGTTCCGGCACTTCGTTCCGAGCTGCTTCCAGATATACGGCACTGCATCCAGACGGATAATATCGATACCGTGATTGCAGAGATTCAGCATATTGGCCGTCATGTCGTTGAAAACTCTCGGATTGCCGTAGTTAAGATCCCACTGATAGGGATAGAATGTGGTCATGACGACCTTCCCCACCTCCGGGCACCAGGAGAAATTCCCGGGCGCGGTGGTCGGGAAAACCTGCGGCACCGTCTCTTCAAACTGATTCGGAATCGTCCAATCGTCGAAGAAGAAGAACATATTCTGGTATTCCTCTTCTCCCTGCTTCGCGCGAACCGCCCACTCATGATCCTCGCTGGTATGGTTCATGACAAAATCAAGACACACACTCATGCCGTTCCGATGGCACTCGCCCGCCAGCTCCGCGAGATCCGCCATCGTCCCGAGCTCCGGCTGCACGGCGCCAAAATCCGACACCGCATACCCGCCGTCGCTCCGATCCTTCGGGCTCTTCAGAAGCGGCATCAGATGCAGATAGTTGATCCCGCTCTCTTTCAGATAATCGAGATGTGAGCGAACTCCCTGCAGCGTCCCGGCAAAGCAGCTCGTATACATCAGCATGCCGAGGAGGTTATTGCCCTTGTACCAGGACGGGTCCGCGAGCCTTCCCTCATCCCACGCCTTCAGCTCCGGGGAACGCTGTTCATAAAACCAGTGAAGCATGCTGCAAAAATAATCAAATGCCTGCTCATCGCCATGGTATAACTCGCCATAGAGCCATTTCATCTCGTCATAAACTTTTTCAAGTCGGGATCGGAAGACCGGATCCCAGGACATATCCATCATAGCCGCCTCCTTTTGGGGGTACTCAGAGCCTAAAAAAGCTCATGCCATTCGTTAAAAATCACTACTCCTAATATACCTCACTGGCACTTTTTTGGCAATTGTTTTTTTACTTTCGTTAATTTTCCCAGTTTTAGAAATTATTTTTGTTCATTTTGCACAAGCCAAACTTTTAGCTTAAACGCATAAGCTAAAGAGTTTGCACAATATTCAGAATTTATTTTAAATTCATAGATTGGATCCGGACAGCCCGTATCCGGATCCAATCAAAACCTCTGTTTTTCCGGTCCGGCGGGCGCAGGAAACATATTTTCCTTATTTTTTGAATAT
>CACZBB010000257.1:0-2512 GCA_902779245.1 uncultured Lachnospiraceae bacterium
TCTTCTGGACGGGCGGACGGTCGGCTTTGCCGTGATGTCCGCGGCCGACGCGGAGGCTTACCATGTCGAGCTTTTCGGCCCGACGAACACGCCGACTCCGGCGCCGACGCCGACGGGCGCCGAGAGCCGGGCCGATCAGGCGCTGACCGCTGCGCCTGCCGGGCCGGACACGGAGAAAACGTCCGGCAAAGGCGGGCTGACCGGGATCCTGTTCGTCGTATTTGTCGTGCTTGCCTGCGCCGCGGCTGTCGGCGTTGTGGTTTTTGCGGTCCTTCTCCGTAAGGCCAAGGCGGAAGCGGCGATGGCCCGCCGGCGGAAGCAGGAGCTTCGCCGCCGCGCGATGGCGGATGAGCGGGCGCGGCAGGAGCAGGCCTCCGTAAGCAGCCCCGCGGCGAATCCCTCGTATCGGCGGAACGCGGCGCCGCGCGGCAGCGCGGAAAAGAGCCGCCCGGTCGGGGCAGGACCCTCGCCGGCGGTGAAGGACGCCGCCGCCCGGTATATCGAGCGGCAGGAAGCGCGCCGCCGAGCCCAGGAGAAAGACGAGAACAGCAAATCCTGAAAATATCCATGACGGCTCACGGCGTGAACCGTCATGTCCATACGACCAGAAAAGGAGAGACCGGATGAAGGTTGTCATTCTTGCCGGCGGGTTCGGAACACGCATCAGCGAGGAAAGCATGCTGAAGCCAAAGCCGATGATCGAGATCGGCGATAAGCCGATCCTCTGGCATATCATGAAAATGTATGGCTATTACGGCTATAATGAATTCATTATCTGCTGCGGCTACAAGCAGCATGTCATCAAGGAATGGTTTGCGGACTATTACCTTCATAACAGCGACATCACCTTTGACTTCACGGAGCAGGAGAACAAGATGATTGTCCACAATAACCGGCTGGAGCCCTGGAAGGTGACACTGGTAGACACAGGACTTCGCACGATGACCGGCGGGCGTGTCCGCCGGATCCGGCCTTATGTCGGAGATGAGCCGTTTTTCCTGACCTACGGGGACGCGGTCGCCAACGTCGATATTCCGGAGCTCCTTGAGTTCCACAAAAAGGGCGGGCGCATGGCGACCATCACCACGGTACAGCCCGGGGGGCGCTTTGGCCTGCTGGATATCGGGGATGACGGCGGGATTTCCAATTTTAAGGAAAAGAAGAAAGAGGATGGAGGCTGGATCAACGCCGGCTACATGGTGCTGGAGCCCACGATCTTTGAATTGCTCTGGAATGACGGAACGGTTCTGGAACGCTACCCGCTGGAGGAGGCCGCCCGGACCGGGCAGCTTGACGGTTATCGGCACAAGGGCTTCTGGCAGTGCATGGATACCCTGCGCGAGAAAAACCTTCTTGAAAGTCTGTGGGAAAGCGGAAACGCGCCGTGGAAAATCTGGAACTGAAGATGATCTGCCGGGGACGCGCTTTCCGCGCGGAAAGGAGAGCAACATGGAACTTCGGGAATTTTACAGAGACCGGCGCGTTCTGGTGACCGGACACACGGGATTTAAAGGCAGCTGGCTTTGCCGGATCCTGCAGCTTTTCGGCGCGAAGGTCACGGGCTTCTCCCTGAATCCCCCCACGGATCCTTCGCTCTTCGAAACGGCAGGGATCGGCGCGGGCATGGATTCCGTGATCGGCGACGTGCGCGATTATCCGGCGCTTCTTGCGGCCTTTCAGAAAGCCCGCCCGGAGATTGTCTTTCATCTGGCGGCACAGCCGATCGTCCGGGAATCCTACAAAGATCCCGTGGGAACCTACGCGACCAATGTCATGGGAACGGTTCACCTTTTGGAGGCCGTGCGGCGGACACCGGGGATCCTCTCGGTGCTGAACGTCACGACAGACAAGGTGTATCTTAACCGCGAGTGGCCCTGGGGCTACCGCGAGGACGATCCTCTGGACGGTTATGACCCGTACTCCAACAGCAAGTCCTGCTCGGAGCTGGTGACGCACAGCTATATCAAGTCCTTTTTTACGGACGGGAAGCCCGCGGTCTCGACGGCCCGGGCCGGCAATGTCATCGGCGGCGGGGATTTTGCGGCCGACCGCATCATTCCCGACTGCGTCCGGGCGGCGCTTTCCGGCAAGAGCGTCCAATTGCGGAACCCCAATTCCACAAGACCCTTTCAGCATGTGCTGGAGCCGGTATTTGCCTACTTAATGATCGCGAAGGCGCAGACGGAGGACGCGGCGAAGGCGGGTTATTATAACGTCGGGCCGGATGAAAAGGACTGTGTGACCACCGGCGAGCTCGCGGAGCTTTTCTGCGGCTTATGGGGCGAGGGACTGTCCTGGGAGGCCAGGCAGATGGACGGTCCCCATGAGGCTAATTTCCTGAAGCTCGACTGCTCGCTCTTAAAAGCCGTCTTCGGGTGGCGCCCGGTCTGGGGCATTCGCGAGGCTGTCGAAAAAACGGTCGAGTGGTCGAAGGCCTACGGAAGGAAGGAAGACGTCCGCGGCGTCATGGACGCGCAGATCAGAGCTTTTGAGCGTCTTTTTGAGAATAATG
>CACZBB010000257.1:2517-3450 GCA_902779245.1 uncultured Lachnospiraceae bacterium
CATGAGCCCCCGGGTTTCGGGAAAGGAGGCCGGTGATGTCATTTGACGAGAGAGCGCGCTGGACGGGTCTTTTTGCTTTGGACGCTGTCCGGGGCGGAAGGCTCCGCGAGTATTATGAGAGCGTAAAGGATGGATACCTGTTCGGAACGCCTGAAGAGCTTATCGAGAGCAAGCTGAAAAAGCTCATCGCCCACGCGGCACAGACGGTTCCGTTTTATAAAAAGTTTTCCCCGGACACGCCGCTTTCCCGGCTCCCCATCGTGAACAAGGACAGCTTCCGCTCGGATTATGCCGCGTTCACCTCGGATATTTTCCGGGACGGGAAGGGATGCCGAAGAATGTCGACCAGCGGCTCCACGGGTACGCCGCTGACGATTCTTCAGGATTCCGATAAGATCCTCCGGAACCGCGCGGACGGTATGTTCATGGGCGCGATGGCCGGCTATTATGTCGGCATGAAGATGGGCTTTGTGCGCGTGTGGGTCCATAACGTGAAGGAAAACCCCCTCCGTCTTTTTGCGGAGAACATGATCATGGTTGACAGCTCGGATCTCTCCGACGAGGCCATCCTCCGCATTCTGGAGGATTTTCGCCGAAAAAAAGTCAAATGTCTCATCGGCTACGCCTCTGCGCTCGGCGAGATCAGCCGCTGCATGGACCGCCACGGCATCAGCGGCAAGGATTTTTCCATCTCTTCGATCATTCCGATCTCGGAGAGCATGCCGCAGCCGGTCCGCAAGCGCCTTTCGCGCCAGTTCGGCTGCCCGGTGCAGGCCTGGTACTCCAACGAGGAGAACGGCATCATGGGCGTGCAGCCGGCGGGGAGCGAGAATTATTATATCGATGCCTCCAGCTTCCATTATGAATTCCTGAAGCTCGATTCCGACGAGCCAGCCAGGGACGGAGAGCTGGCCCGCATCGTCATCACCGATC
>CACZBB010000258.1 GCA_902779245.1 uncultured Lachnospiraceae bacterium
GCGAGTGTTTGGCACGGGAGTGACTTGTAACCAAATTGTACCACATAGACACGCGGGCTGCACGAGTAATCTTGCTATCAAAAATATTTTACGAAAACGCCTTTGTTTCTGGTCACCGTGTGACCAGAAACACAATTTGTTTAAGCAAGTGCGGCGGCATCAGAGCCGGCCAATGGAAAAAAACGAAATTAAGAGGTGATATCATGAAATACCGAAAGGATAAATACGGCAGGGAGCTGTCCATGCTCGGCTTTGGCTGCATGCGCTTCGCGAAAAAAGGCGCCGGCATCGATCTGGAGAAAGCGGAGCGCCAGCTTCTGGCCGCTTACAAAAACGGCGTCAACTATTATGACACGGCCTACATTTACCCCGGCAGCGAGGCCGCCGTCGGCGAGATCTTCGAGCGGAACAAGCTCCGTGAGAAGGTCAACATCGCCACCAAGCTGCCCCAGTATCTCGTGAAGAACCGGGCCGGTCTGGACAAATATTTCAAAGAGCAGCTCTCCCGCCTCCGCACCTCCTACATTGATTACTATCTCATGCACCATTTGACGGATATTGCCATGTGGGAGAAGCTCAAAGCCGTCGGCGTTTTGGACTGGATCGAGGAAAAGAAAAAAAGCGGCGAGATCCGGAACATCGGCTTCTCCTACCACGGCAGCACGGACGGCTTCCTTAAAATCCTCAATGACTATGACTGGGATATGTGCCAGATCCAGTACAATTATTTCGACGAGCACTCGCAGGCCGGCGCGGCCGGCCTGAAGGCGGCGGGGGAGAAGGGCATCCCGGTCGTCATCATGGAGCCCCTGCGCGGCGGCAAGCTCGTCAACATGCTGCCGGATTCCGCCAAAACCGTGATGAAGAAAAGCGGACGGGACTGGTCGCCCGCCGAGTGGAGCTTCCGCTGGCTCTACAACCAGCCGGAGGTGACGGTCGTTCTCTCGGGCATGAACACAATGGAAATGGTGGAGGAGAACTGCCGTACCGCCTCCGAGGCGGAGGCCGGGGCTTTCACGCCGGCGGACTTCGAGACGATCCGCAGGGTATCGGAAAAGATCCGCGAAAAGGAGAAGGTCGGCTGCACCGGCTGCCGGTACTGTATGCCCTGCCCGAAGGGCGTGGATATCCCCGGCGCGTTCCGCTGCTACAATGCCATGTTCATCGAGTCGAAGAGCGAAGGACGGTGGCAGTACGCGCAGACCGTCGGCCTCACGAAAACCCCCGCCTTCGGCACGCAGTGCGTCGGCTGCGGCAAATGCGAGCAGCACTGTCCGCAGGGTCTTCCCATCCGGAAGCTCCTTAAGGAGGCGGACAAAGCCCTCCGCCCGCTCCCCTACCGGATCGGCATCAACGCGGCAAGAAAATTCATGCTCCGGCAGGCGGGGAAGAAATCACGCGCCGAAGCCTCCGGCAAGCCCAAAGCGTGAGCTCCTCACGCGCCTTTTATGCATATGAATAAGGGGAGGGTCCTCGGCCCTCCCCTTCTTTCATATTCAGTGATATTCCGGCAGCCAGTCTCCATGTGCTTCGATGAGCTCGTCGCACATCGCCACGATATCGTCCATGGACAGCTCCGCCCCGGCGTGCGGGTCCATCATGACCGCCTGATAGATGTACTCCTTTTTCAGCGTGCGCGCGGCCTCGATGGCCAGAAGCTGCACATTGATGTTGGTGCGGTTTAAGGCCGCGCACTGCTCGGGCAGGTCCCCGACAAATGTCGGCTGAACGCCGTTACGGTCCACCAGACACGGCACCTCGACGCAGGCATTCCGCGGAAGATTCGTGATCAGCCCGTTGTTCAGGACATTTCCGCCGATCTGCACGGGCTTGCCGGTCTCCATCGCTTCCATAATATAGCTGGCATATTCGTGCGTGCGCTTATGAGTCAGCTCTTGGTTCCTCGTCAGCTCGTGGCCGCGCTCCTTCCACTCCTCGATCTGCCGGATACAGCGCCGCGGATACTCGTCCAGCGGAATGTTAAAGCGGTCGATCAGCTCCGGATAGCGCTCCTTGATGAACCAGGGCGTGTACTCGGCATTGTGCTCACTGGACTCCGTCACGTAATAGCCAAAGCGCCTAAGGATCTCCAGCCGGACCATATCGCCGTGCTTTCCGGTGCTCTTGTAGAGCGCATAGTCTTCCTTCATGCGCTCCATCCACCAGTCGGACAGCTCCTCTCCCTGAGAAAGACCGGCCATGCGCTCCTCAAAGCTCCCGATGTCCAGCTTGCCCTGGTTATAAAGCAGCGCGCGGCGCTTGATCTCCGGGTAAAGATCCACGCCATTTTTCGTGATTTCCAAAAGCCAGGCCTGATGATTGATCCCGGCGATCTTCCATTTCAGATCATCTCCGCATTCCATCCCGAGCTCCTTGAGGAGCGTCGGGGCGCAGACCTGCACGCTGTGGCAAAGCCCGACCGTCTTTACATTTGTCAGACGGAGCATCGCGCCCGTAAGCATCGCCATCGGATTCGTGTAGTTCAGCAGCCACGCGTCCGGG
>CACZBB010000259.1 GCA_902779245.1 uncultured Lachnospiraceae bacterium
CCTCAAGCTCATTTTACAAGAAAGGTCGCCGCTTGTCTGCACATCTTTCATTCCTATTTGTGCCAGACGCTTTGCGGCTGGAATGGTTGATTAACATGATGAAAAGACTTACAGCGGTTTTGTTGACGGCGGCTCTTTGCGCCGGGACGGCGGCCTGCGGCAGCGGCGCGCAGAGCACGGCCCGGGATGCTTCCTCGAAGACGGCTTCGGCGGGAGCCTCCGGCGTCAGCGATTCGACGGGCTCCGGGGAAGCATCCCGCGCGGAATCCTCCGGGGCAGACAGCTCCGGGGCGGACGTTTCCAAAGCGGAATCCTCCGGGGCGGACAGCTCCTGGGCGGACAAATCTGGAGTTGACAGCTCCGCGGCGGACAAATCTGGAGTTGACAGCTCCGCGGCGGACAGCTCCGGGGCGGATGCTGCCCTTGACGACGAATCCGAACCGGCCTCCGAGCCGGGCTCATCAAAGGAGGAAAAGCCCGTGGGCGGGAAAGAGGAGAAAAAAAGCAAGGTATTTGACAAAGACTATGAAATCGTTTCCTGGGAATATGAGGAGTATGTCCCGACACTGTTGTCGACCCTGGAAGAGGGAAAGGTCTATGAAGCTGCCGACTGCGGCGATATGACCTTCGTCAACGATACCGAAAAAGACCTGCTCGTGTACTACGAAAGCGACGACGGCGTCATCGGCGTGCTGCCGCATGCCGCCGAGACGATCTACGGGCTCGCGATCGAGGACCCGGTCGCCTATATTGACGAGGGTGATGTCGTCCGCGTGCGCGTGGAGGAGGTCGATCCCCGGACGCTGGACAGGGACACGGAAGGCGTTCTTTTCGTCGATCGGACAAAGCCGGGGAAAAAGCTCCGCATTACCGGCAAATACATGCTGGTCAACGGCGGAGATCAGGACGTTTCCATCGCCTATACCACGATGGAAGGGGAGAAGACCACGGTCGTCATGAATCCGGGCTGCGTCCTCGGCTTCGAATGGCTGAGCGCGGAGGGCGGGATGCGGGTCGTCTGATCCGCCGACGGAAAACCGCCTGCGGGAGCCGGCCCGGCGGCTCCGGAGAAAAAATGCCCGGACAGCCTTTCTCATCAGGGACGCTTTTTTCTCCGGATAAGGCTCACGAGCTTTCCGGAGATCCAGGTCAGGATCGAGCCGAGCGCCGTGACAAAAACCAGATAAACCGCGAAGAGGAGAAGATTTTTCCCGTACGGGAGATCGCCGCCGAGATATTTGCCTAAGAATTCCCCGACGTAAATATGGTGGACGAGGAAGATGCCGTAGGTCATGCCGGAGGCGGCCGACAGAAGCGCAAAGCGCCGTCCCTTCGGAAGGGCCAGAGAAAGCAGAAGCTCCAGCCCCGTGAAGATCCCGCCGCCCATCAGGAGCGGGAGCAGCGTCTCCGGAAGATTGACGCAGACAAATGCCGGCAGCAGCCCGGCAGCGAGGGCGGCGGCCGCAAGCAGGATTCTGCGGAAGACATATTTTGACGCGGGCGCGCCAAAGGCTTCGGATTCTGCGGCGCCGGCCTCGGCCCGTGTTCCGAAAAAGCGGCCGAGAACGCGGACGAACGGCGGGCGGGAGCCTTTGTCCGGATAAAAGATCTCCACGTAAACCATGCCCAGAAGCATTTCCGGGACGCGGGTCAGCGGAAAATGCGTGGCGTCGATGGGGAAAGCCGGGACGCGCGTCAGAAGGAACGCGAGAAGAAGGCCTCCGAGGAGAGAAAACCCGGGGGCTTTTTTCACGGCCAGGCGAAGGAGCGGGAAGACCAGGTAGAGCAGAACGATGCAGCCGACGAACCATTCGCCGATGAGATACCAGGTGTTCAGCGTGTCCGCGAGCAGCCCGTCCATCGCGAGGAAGGAAAGCGGAAGCGTTATGAGCGGCTTGTCCATCGGAACGTGCCGGAGCACGTATACGTGGAAGAAAACCACCGCGTAGGCGAGCCAGTAGAGCGGGTAGATCGAGAGGAAGCGCCGCAGGAAGTAGCCCTTCAGCGTGAAATTCTTCCGGCAGCTCAGCATGAGCGAAGCGCCCGAGAGAATGAAAAAAAGCGACACGGCGGGTACCGCGGCCGTCCCGGTGGCGAAGGGAAGATGAAAGACCGGCTCCGCGTCAATGCCGTAGTGATAGGCATAAATATTCCAGTGGAAGACGATGATGGCAAATGTCGCCGCTATGCGTATGATGTCCAGACTGTGTATTCTTTGTCTCATATCTTCCTCTTGCGCGTTTTTGGTGATGACCGTGAAATGGAGATTTCAGGCAGGGAATGCCGGCTGCGTTCCGGCAGCCTGCCGAAATATGGTGCTGCGTCCGGCTCGGGAGCAAGCAACAGCAATATTGTAACATATTTTTTCGAAAATGCCAACAATGGCGAAAGGAGTGACTATGGCAGGTCTCAATGAAACACCCTCGGGCGAGAGGGTGCAAATCGCGCTGTTCGGAAGAAGGAACGCGGGAAAATCCTCGCTGCTGAACGC
>CACZBB010000260.1 GCA_902779245.1 uncultured Lachnospiraceae bacterium
GCTGTCGGCGATGGCGGCGTTCCGGAGGCTGTCAGCGAGTGCAGCGTTCCGGAGGCTGTCGGCGCGGGCGGCCTGGGCGGCTGCGGCTGCAGCGGCGGCGGCAATCGCCGCGGCATGGCGGAGACTGTCGGCCTTCGCTGCGTTCCGGAGACTGTCAGAGAGGGCGATCATCCGGAGGCTGTCAGCCTTCGCCGAACCGTTGTCGGAGATTTCCGTATTCCCGGCAGGAACGGCATCCGCGCCCGAATCCGCGATTCTCACGCGGATAAATGCGTAGCGGAGGCGGCGGAAGTAGTTGGCGTACAGCTGCTTGTAGGATGAAATGGCCTTCAGGCGGGCTTCCTTCTCATCAGGACGGGCAGAACTGTCGATGATCTGGAGCATCTTTTCACGGCTCTGCTCGCTCATCCGCGTGTCGTGAAGGACCGCTTCGCGAAGGTCTGCCCAGGATTCTCCGTCCGGATTCGTCGTAAGACGAGGGGCGAGAGAAGGATATTTCGCAGCGATATAGCGGCGGAGCGATTCAGCACGGCGCTTGGACAGATTGACGTTGTAGGCGTACTGGCCTTCCGGAGAGGAGTAGGAAACAATCTCGAGCGTTTCCTGTCCGTCGAAGGCACCGGCCTTGTAGAGGCTGTCCAGCTGGCGGAGCGCTTCCTGGTTGGAGAGATAATCTTCCCGGACCACCGCGTTGTCAAACGGGTAGTAGACGCGGATTTCCGCATCGCGGGTGGGAGTCTGCGCGCGTAAAGAAAAAGCAGCCGCGAGGAATAAGATACAGCTCACCGCCGCCAGCCGGAAAGCGGCTGTCGCGTGCGTGCAGGTGTGAGCTAAAATCTTATACATGTGCGTATGCTGGCGCAAAAACCGTGCAAAGATAATGCAAAAAAATTTATCTTCCAACAAAAGTTTTAACTTTTTTCAAAAAGAATTGCTAATTCATAAAAATTCCAGAATCATTAAGAAGTGCCTCTGCGGGTGTTTCTTTGTGGTTTTTATAAATTAGGGCCTGCTTTTTAAAAACTTTTAATTATCTTAAATCTAAAAATGTGCCATAGAGAGGCTTCTGGGTACGATATTTCTGAATTAAAAATTTTTTGATTTTTTAAAAATAATTTTGGATTCTAAGATTTTTTGCCTATCTTTGCCCCAGAGTTGGTTTTGAACCCATTTGTTTATACCTATTATATTATATGAAACGGTATTTTTTCACTCCTTTGCTCCTTTCCGCCCTCGCCGTGGCGGCCTGTTCCGAGGTAGAAGATCTTCCCTCGCTGAACCAGGGCCCTGCCCCCTCCACCCGGAAACTTGATTTCGACGTGTCGGTCAGCCGGGACGGGAAAATGCTGACTTCCGCCCAGACGAAAGGCGAACTGGTGGATGCGGCAGATTTGTATGCCACCATGGACAAGCGCATCCCCTTCGGCCTGGTCGGTGTGGACCTGGAGAGTGACAAGCTGGTCGTCGACAACGCTTCTGTATATAATAATGGTAAGGGATACAGCGGATATTTCGAGCATTTCCTCTGGGATATGCCGAGCCTGATTACTTTCAGTGCCTATTATCCCCATGTCTCGGACATTTCTTACGGGGAAGGCTATGATTCCTATTCCATTCCCTTCGGAGAGACGGAGACGGATGCCGGTCCGCTGGTGTCGAAGACGGTCCAGCACGCCATCGATCAGATGAATATGATTCCGCTTGAGTTTCAGCACATTACCAATGATATCGGCTACAAGATCTGCGACGTGACGCCGAAGACCGAACTGCAGGGGCTGATCCGCCTCAGGAAGGTGAAGGCAACCTATGTCGCTTCGGCGGGTGTCTATCTGAACGACCTCCAGCAGGGCCACGGCATTTGGCACAAGCAGGGTTATTACCGGGATGTCATTGTGTTTGAGGGAGATGCGCCGGTTGGCGTGGGCAGCGAGAATGAAAAGTTCATCGGGAGTGACGCCCTCGTGGACCGGATGGACCAGAGTCACCGCTATTATTCCATTCCGGACGAAATCCGGGTCGGCAAGCAGTGTGTCGAAGTACTTTTTGACGTAGAAGGCTTTACGCTGAACAATTTCTACTACGAACCGCTGAAAAACCAGAAGGTGAAATACATGCTCTACGGACTGCTGCCGGACAATGTGTTCGTCTATGGAAAGCAGTATACCTTCCATCTTGGGCTCGACCTCAGCCGGATCTACCATGAAATCACCTTCGCTCCGTCAGTCGGAGAGTGGGAAACCAAAATCTACGAAAACAACGACGATTTCTGATGATACAGACATTCCTTTTGCTGATCCCCGTTTTCACGGCGCTCTACGGGATTCTGATCCATCTTTTATTTGCACCGAAATCACGGACGTTCCTGACGGCCGTGATGTTTCTTTTTGTCATGACGCTGTATCTGTTTACCGGGAGCACCTATTCTTCGCCGATGGCGTCGATGCGTACACAGGTACAGATGTTCCTGCTGACCCAGCTGGTC
>CACZBB010000261.1 GCA_902779245.1 uncultured Lachnospiraceae bacterium
CATATTAAAATCCCGCATCCCTCTTGACTTCGGGCGGACGTTGTGCTAATATGGGGGCAACTTCAAGAAGGAGGATACCGAAATGTACGTTCGCGTCAGACACAGCGATATGATGATGTGCATGTGCATGATGAAGCTTTCCGAAAAATGCTTCGTCAACGGTATCGCTTGACCTTTTTGATACCGCGCACGGCATTTTTCGGGGGCTCACAAGGCTCCCGTTTCTTTTTGCCCGCGCACCATTTTACACGGCAACGCCGTAGAAAAGGAGAATCCTTATGAAAATTCTGATCGTCGGCAGCGGCGGGCGGGAGCATGCCATCGCATTTGCCGCAGCGAAAAGCCCGAAGGTTGAGAAAATGTACTGCGCGCCGGGGAATGCCGGCATCGCCGCCCTCGCGGAGTGCGTGCCCATCGGCGCGATGGAATTCGAAAAGCTCGCGGCATTTGCCGAAGAAAAGTCCATCGACCTGACCATTGTCGGCATGGACGACCCGCTGGTGGGCGGCCTTGTGGACGTTTTTGAGGCGAAGGGCCTTAGGGTCTTCGGACCGAGAAAAAACGCGGCCATCCTGGAGGGCTCGAAAGCCTTTTCCAAGGAGCTGATGAAGAAATACGGTATTCCGACGGCGGCCTACACGACGGTTCATTCCGCCGCGGAGGCGAGAGAGGTGCTCGCCGGATCGAAATTCCCGGTGGTCCTTAAGGCGGACGGGCTGGCGCTCGGCAAGGGCGTTTTGATCTGTCAGACGCCGGAGGAAGCCGAGGCAGGCGTTGTGGAGATCATGGAGGATAAAAAATTCGGCGCGGCCGGGAACGCGATGGTTATTGAGGAATTCATGACCGGGCGCGAGGTCTCCGTGCTGTCCTTCTGCGACGGGAAGACGATCCGCCCGATGACCTCCGCGCAGGATCACAAGCGCGCCGGCGACGGCGACACGGGCCTCAATACCGGCGGCATGGGCACATTTTCCCCGAGCCCCTTCTATACCGAAGAGGTCGATGAATTCTGCAAAAAGAACATTTACCAGAAGACCGTGGACGCGATGACCGCCGAGGGAAGGCCCTTTGTCGGGATCATTTTCTTCGGTCTCATGCTGACGGCGGACGGCCCGAAGGTCCTGGAATACAACTGCCGCTTCGGCGATCCCGAGGCGCAGGTCGTCCTGCCGCGCATGGAAAATGACATGATCGAGGTCATGGAAGCCTGCGTGGACGGGAAGCTTTCAGATATAGACTTAAAATTCACAAATGACGCCTGCGTCTGTGTCGTGCTGGCCTCGGAGGGTTACCCGGTCAGCTACAAAAAAGGCTTCCCGATCAAGGGACTTTCGGCCTTCGAGGGGAGAAAAGATGCTTTCGTGTTCCACGCGGGGACGAAAATGGGCGAAAACGGCGAGATCCTGACAAATGGCGGGCGTGTTTTGGGCGTTTCCGCGCTTGGAAGGACGCTCGTGGAGGCCAGGGCTAACGCCTATAAGGCCGCGGAACTGATCAGCTTTGACAACAAGTATTTCAGGCATGATATCGGTAAGGCGATTGACGAGGCATAAGCATGCTTTATGTAAATAAACGGAGAGCGTCGGCGATTCTGCTGGCGCTCCTTGTGGCATTCGGGGGCGTTGAGGCGCAGGCCTCCTCTACGGATGTCTTTAAAAACGGCGTGGTCGAGGAGGAAGCGATCCTCTGGGAAGAGCCGTGGAACGGTAAGGTCCCGGCGGCGGAGGAGCAGCTCGATTACGAGACGTCGCTGGCGATGCGGATCGAGGGCAGCGCCCGGGAAAACCCGGTGTCGGAGAACCCGCCCTCGAGGTTTCCGGAGCTTGAGTCCGAGAAGGAAATTCTCGCTTATCTGAAAAGAAAGTATCCGGCAACGAGGAACCAGACGACGGGCCGTGTTCACTACGGGAGCTGCTGGGCGCACGCCGCGGCGGCGCTTGCGGAGTTCTACGCGATCCGGCATGGACTCTCGGACCGGTACGGGCCGGTGAATACACGCGCCAACTACAGCGAGCTCCAGCTTGCGTATTTTTGCTATCACGAGACGCCGGAACCGCTTTCCGGGGATACCGGGGATGCCCTGACCCTTTATCTGGACAGCGGAAAACGCCGGAACTTTCTGAATCTTGGCGGAAATCTGCGTTTTGCCGCGCAGAGCCTCATGCGGAGGAACGGTTTTGTCCGCGACGCGGGGGCTGTCGCTTACAAGAAGGCGAAAAGGGTCCTGAAATACGGGCTGGACGGAAAATACGCTGCCGGCGTGGATGCTCTCTGCCTGAAAAATGCCATGATGGTCAATCTCTGGCAGAATCCGAAGCTTGTCAAGCAGGCGATCCTGGCAAATGGCGCCGTGGGGATCACGTTTCATTATCAGAAAAGATACATGAACCGCCTGAACCGCCTGAATGGCTGGAAGAGCGGGCGCGGGAGGTCTGCGAAGCGGCTGGTCTGTCGATGGGGGCCGTCACGGATATTTATTT
>CACZBB010000262.1 GCA_902779245.1 uncultured Lachnospiraceae bacterium
GAGGGTTACTGTTCACTCCGTTCACAGCAACTATGTTTTTCAGGAGTTTGCTTCTGCATTCCCAAGGATCTTCCCATTTTCGGTGATCTCGAAGTAAGCGTAATCGGAGAGGAAGCTTGCTCCGTAAATATCGGTGACGACAAACTGGTAGCGGTAGCGGCCTTCGGGAAGCTTCGAGATCTCGGGCATCTGCTGATCCTTTCCGACCGTAAAAGGAGCATTTACCCGGAGATTCTGCGCCTTTTCATTTGCCGCCGTATAGACGACCACCTCGTCGCCCTTGCCAAGGCGGGAGAAGAAACGGCTCGGCAGGCCGTA
Organism: uncultured Lachnospiraceae bacterium; assembly: GCA_902779245.1. GTDB lineage: Bacteria > Bacillota > Clostridia > Lachnospirales > Lachnospiraceae > Chordicoccus. The sequence goes on from CACZBB010000262.1 coordinate 319, forward strand.
CTCATCGAAGGCCGCGCCGACGATCCCATAGCGGAACTTCGGCGTGCCTTCCTTATTTCTGACCATGCGGAAGGAATACTCCGTGTCCTCACCGTTCACGGCGACCGGCGCCGTGTAGCAGACGCTTTTCTCTTTCGTGGCCACGGCCGTCAGCAGCGGCGTTCCGCCAAAGAAGCACCATTCGCCCCGGAAATCGCTCAGGAATGTCAGCTCCTCGTATCCTTTTTGGAAGCCGTCCTCGTAAAAGCTGAGCGTATTGTCCCCGAGAAGGATATAAACGCTCGTCTTCTTCCCCTGGTCCCGCCAGAGCCGGCAATCCACCGAGGCGAGCCACTCCCGGCTCTCCTCCGTCAGCGAGATCCGGAACGCGCCGTCCGCCGTATAGCTCCCGGAATCCGAAAATTCGATCGTTTTCGTCGGCACGTTGCCGTAGATCGTCTCCAGGACCTCCTTATAGTGCAGCAGCGGGCAGATCTCAAGATAGCTTTCGAGCTGCTCCCGTTCATACTGGATCGGAAAATACAGCGAGAGCCCCTGATTCTCCACTTCATCACCATGCACCTCATAGAGGACGACCTTTTTTTTCGCCTCCTCGACCCGATTCTTCTGGAACGTAAGGTCAATGCCGAAGGAGGAATGCAGGAAATTCGTCAGGTCGACGACATTGACATGCGTTTTTTTCATGACAGCCGTGTCCGACGCCGAACGGCTGATCAGCGAGTTCTCTACATTTTCCTTCCGGACCAGCTGCCGGGACGCGATATAATCGTCGACCGCCTTCTGACGGAGATGCAGCTCGAAGCAGGCGTCATCGAAACGTGTCCCCAGAGCCTCGACCGCGCCGAGGAAAAGAAGAGACAGCTGGGCTTCGCCGTCCTGCTTCTTTTTCCGGCATTTCTCCAGAAAGCCGTCCAGAAGAAGCCGGCCGAACGCCTCGTCCGAATTTTCCGAAAGCGCCTTCGCAAAAAAGGTATAATCAAGCCCTCCGGCGGGCACGACATTCTGGGACCCCACCATGTAATAGGCATAGTCCTTAAAGATCGAGGCGGTCTCGATGCTTCCCATAAAACAGGCGTCAAAGATCACCATGTCCAGCTTTTTTGGCAAATGCGCGTCCGCGAAGGCCTGCATCAGCTCGCTGCGGCTGAGCGCGTCGTTTTCGTGCAGCTCGTCATAGCAGACGCCTTCCGCCGCGCTCCCCCCGTGATCCCAGAAAATGAAAAAGCTGCGTTCCGCCGGGTAGCGCTCCGCCCCCCAGCGCAGAAAATCTGTCAGCGTTTCGGGAGCTCCCATGCTGGCATCCGGCAGCTCCTCCAGCAGGGAAAGCTCCCCGTCCTTCACAAGATAGCGCTGCAGCTTCTTATTGGAAATCCCGTAGGAACGCCATTTGCCGGCCCCGCCGGTCTCCAGCACCACATTCACGTTCCCGGGAATCTCCGCGGAAAGGAGCTCCTGGATGTTCTTTCCCGCAAGCCCCTGTTTGGTCTCCAGGTTCGATCCGCACAGATAGATGAAAACAGAACAGGACGCGCCGGGCGTGAATTCCGGCTTTGTTTCGTCGATCTCCATTGGCAGATGGTACCACAGCAGGAAGACGACCCCTACGATCACGATCAGGGCAGCGAGGATCATATGCCGGACGCGCCGGGCCTTCCCGATCAGAGTCTTCATCCGCTCCCTGAAGGCAGCTATCTTTTCATCTGATTTGCCGTTCTTTTTTTTCATACCTTTTCCTATGGACTTCGTTCACACACGCGTATGAAAGATATTGGTTACTGTTTCGGAAAATATGCCTTCGCCTCCTGCCAGTACAGGTACAGCGCCTTGACCGTGTTTTTCAGCTTCAGGCTCACCGAATCGGACTTCGTGCCAAGATAGCAATAGGTCAGCGGGCTGTAGCTTATGGTTCCCTCGTTATTGACCGTCAGGGTGATCTCCCTGTCCAGCTCCGCGACGGGAATATTCCGGAAACGGACGACGTAATCTTTTGTGACGCGCTCCGTCTCCATCTCCGGCCAGTCGCTCGTAAACTGCAGCTCTTCGCTGCTCGTAAAGAACAGTGAGAGCGTCGTCTCCGACTTCAGCGAGAGCGTCGCGCCGGCTAGTTCCGCATATTCCGGCAGCTCAATCGTATAGCCAAACTCCGGGATCTCCGTCTGTCGTCGAAGTAGTTTTCCGCGTGGCGGCCATAGTAAAGCATCGCCCTCACCAGCGGGGCGGCCTTCTTGAACTCCGGATGCTCGTCATCGGCATTGGTCAGAAGCTCGTCCGCGTACCTCCGGACGGTATAGGTGAACGTATCGCTCTCTAAGGTGCCGCATACGATCTGCCCGGTAATATCCGCGCCCATGTTCTTGGCCGGGACACGGCATTTAAAGACGCAGATGCTCTCCCCGTTCACCGTGACCGGCTGGACATCCTTCAGCAGGATTTCCTGAGAACGGTACCCCTCGGAGGCTTCGGGGACCGTAAACCGCATCTTCGCCCCTTCCCACGCAAAGTACGCGGAAGGCACCTTCAGATAATAATTGATCGCGATATCGCCGTCCAGGCTGATGGAATGGCCAGACAGCTCGACTTCCAGCTCGTCCTCCGGAACCATTTCGAATTCTGCCACTATGTTAATATCGGCATTTCCCTCAGGGACCGTAAAGATGTTGTTTTCCACCGGGATATCGACGCGCTGCGGAGCATAAAACGCAAACGATTTCACCCGGTATTTCACCTTAGGCGTCACGGTCAGCGTAACCTTCTCTCCCTCGAAGGCCGAAGCCGGCTCTACGGACAGCTCCCCATTGCCGTCGGCTGTCTTGGTAGTGATCTTGACCTTGCCGACAAGCTTCAGCTCGCCGCCGGTGCCCGAAACCACCTTGTATTCCGGATCATCGCTGAGGAAGGACGAAAGAGAGCCGCCCGACTTCGAAAATCCGTCGGAAAAGACCCTCCGGTCGGAAAGGCTGACCCCTATGGCGGCGTCCGGGCTTAACGGGCTGTCCTGCCGGAAAGCGGCAAGACTGCCGGTTCCGAGATACAGATTATTGGCAATATGGCCGGTTTTTTCATTTTCCTGAATT
>CACZBB010000263.1 GCA_902779245.1 uncultured Lachnospiraceae bacterium
GCCGCCGCCGTCTTCACGGCCTTAAGGTCCGAGGCGGAATAGGCGCGAAGGGCATGCTCAATGCGGTTGCCGAGCTGCGAGAGCACCGCGTCCGGAACGTCCGTCGGTTTCTGGGTGATGAAGAAGATGCCGACGCCCTTCGAGCGGATCAGTCGGACGACCTGCTCGATCTTCTGCAAAAGCTCCTTCGGGGCATCGTTAAACAGCAAATGCGCCTCATCAAAGAAAAAGACCATCTTGGGCTTCGGCAGGTCTCCGGCTTCCGGAAGCCGTTCGTAGAGCTCCGAAAGCATCCAGAGAAGAACCGTGGAATAGAGGGCCGGCTGCTGGAAGAGCTGCTCGCAGTTCAGGATATTCATGAAGCCCCGGCCGTTTTCGTCGAGCCGGAACCAGTCGGCGATGTCGAGAGCCGGCTCTCCGAAAAAGCTCTCCGCGCCCTGCTCCTCAAGCTTCAGAAGCCCGCGCTGGATCGCCCCGATGCTGGCCGCGGAAATATTGCCGTACATGGTGGTATACGCCTTCGCGTTATCTCCGACGAACTGGCACATCGCCCGAAGATCCTTCAGGTCAAGAAGCAGGAGGTTCTGGTCGTCCGCGATACGGAAAATGATGTTGAGGACGCCCTCCTGGGTAGCGTTGAGGGAGAGGATCCGGGAGAGAAGAAGCGGACCGATCTCCGTGACCGTCGTCCGGACCGGCATGCCCTTTTTTCCGAAAACGTCCCAGTAGCGGGTCGGATAGCTTTTGTAAGTAAAGCCGTATTCCGCGAGTCCGAACCTCGCGATGCGCTTCTGCATCCCCTCGTTGTCCTCGCCCGGCACGGCCATGCCCGAAAGGTCGCCCTTGATGTCCGAGACGAAGACGGGAACGCCGGCGTCGGAGAAGGATTCGGCGATGACCTTCAGCGTGATGGTCTTCCCGGTGCCGGTCGCGCCGCAGATCAGTCCGTGACGGTTCGACATCGACGGCAGAAGAAAGAGCTTCTTGTCGCTCATGGCAAGATATATTTTATCTTCACAAAACATATGTGATCTCCTCTTAAAATATCACCCTCACGCCGTCCATGCAAAGAAATCCGTCAGGGCATTCTTATATCGCTCGTTATCATAGAACCAGGAAAGCGCGTGCGTCGCGCCGTCGACCATGAGGATGCGTTTCGGCGCCGCGCAGGCCTGATAGTTCCGCACGGTCATATGCGGCGGGACAAAATCGTCGAGGGTTCCGTGGATAAACAGCGTCGGGATCTTCGCCCGCTTCAGGATATCCACCGTATTCTTTTCCTTCATGCCGAACCGGGCCAGGCGCCGGCTGTAAAGATCGACGATCCTGGCGGTAAGCTTCGCCGGAAGCCACGGATACCACTGACGGCAGACCGCGACCGAAATCTCCCAGGGACTCGTAAACCCACAGTCCGCGATGATCCCTTTAACATTGGCCGGCAGCGATTCGCCCTGCGCCATGAGGACCGAAGCGCAGCCCATGGAGATTCCGTGAAGGTACATCGGGAGCTCCCCGAGGGTATGAGCGTCCATCCGGGCGGCCCAGAGCGCGATGTCCTCGCTCTCTCTAACGCCCATGGTCAGGAATTTACCCCCGCTCTTAAGCGCGGCGCGCTGAGAGATCAGCAGGACATTGGCCCCATTGTCTACATACCACTGGGCGATCTCGCTGAAATCCTTAAAATACGCGCTTTTGTAGCCGTGGGCGAGGATCACGTTGCGGACAGCCTTCCCCTTCGCCGGGAGATATTTCGCCACAAGGCGAAGCCCGTCCTTCGAGGTGACCGTCCATTCCTCCCCGGCAATATCCCGGTTCCAGACGCACCCTTTAATATACCGCTCATGATACTGCTTTGCCCAGGACTCGTCCGGCAGCTCGCTCTCCTTCCCGTCCTTGCTCCGGGCATAGCTCGACTTGAATACAACATACGCGATCGCAAAAAGCCCCAGCGTCGAAACGCCGAGGATGATCAGCGCCAGCTTCCACAAAACCGAAAACATTTTCTTCATTCGTTCCTTCGCCTTTCTTTTTTAACAGTGCCGCGAAGCTCATCCGATGCGGCTTATTGTATCTATTATGCCATATTTAACGCACGCCGTCAAAAAGAAAAAGATATTCTGACACTCCCAAACAATCAAAACGAGGCTGTCGCAATCAGGGTTTTTGCCCTTCTTGCGGCAGCCTGTTTCTGGTTCGCCGTGTCCGGCCAATCCCCCCAGAATTCCACGGTTTGTCCGTTCTCGACCGTTTGTGTAAAGTTAGAAAAACTTATAACTTCCCACTTCCCTGTTCCACGAGTCCTCTTTCACGATACTGCTGCTACTCAAGTTTGTTATGACTCTCCGAGGGCTTTAAGTTCGGCGTAACGGACACCTACTTGAAAAACTTTTATGCAGTTTTTGTTTTTGAAACCATCTCCGGATAACGTTCCAGGTTGACGGCTGC
>CACZBB010000264.1 GCA_902779245.1 uncultured Lachnospiraceae bacterium
CGTATTCCGAAAAAACAGAACCGGCCTCACAAGGCGCGTTGACGGCAGACGCGGTTGGTTTTACATAAAGAACGGGGTTTTTGACGGCACGAAAACAGGGGTTGCCCGAAGGGTTGACGGCAAACCCGGACTGTACTATGTAAAAAACGGCTCGTTCAAGGCATATACAGGAAAATTCTGTTTTTTCGTAATTCGTGATATCCCGCTTTAACAGATCGTAGGATGTCACATAGAGATCGGCAAATGTCCCGGCCGCCATTTGACGGAAGCTTTCGCGGCGGGAAGCGATGCCTCCGGCGAGCAGCTCCACGGTAAGCCCCGGCGCGAACCGCTCCGCCTTCTCCTTCCAGTTATAGATAAGCGAGGCCGGGCAGACCACCAGCGCCGGGCGGTTTTCGCCCGCGGACTTTTGCGAAAGCAGGTAGGCGAGCATTTGCAGCGTCTTTCCAAGGCCCATTTCGTCCGCGAGGATCCCGCCGAAGCCGGCCGCCGCGAGGGTCGAAAGCCAGCGGAAGCCGTAAAGCTGGTAGGGACGCACTGTGTCCGTGAGATTCTCCGCGACCTCGAAATCCGAATCCTGGATCGTCCGGAAGGACCGAACCAGAGCTTTGAAATATTTGTCTCTGGACGTCGCGACCTCATCGTGCTCTTCCAGCAATTTGTCAACGTAAAGCGCACGGTATTTTGGGACGCTGACGCCCTTTTTGACGAGGTCTTTCAGGGAAATGTCCATCTTCCCGGCAAATTCATCGAGCCTCTTAAGGCTGTCCGCCTCCTCAAGATCCACGAAATCCCCGCTTTTTAAGCGGACCCAGCGTTTCTTTTTGTGATAGCTCTCCAGGAGCTTCAGCAGCTCGTCCGCCGTCATATCCTTCGTCCGGATGGACAGCTCCAGCATCCCGCCCTCGATCTGCACGGAGAACCGGGGCTGCGGGGCCGGACGCACGTGCACCTTCCGGAAGGAATCGCTGCCGCGCACCTCTCCGTATTTTTCAAGCAGGGAAACGCCGCTCTTAAGGACGCGCATCAGCTGCTCGTCCGAAGTCGCGGCTTCAAAACGCTTTGCGGATTCATTTTTTGTCGGGAACAGCCCCTCCACCGCCGCCGCGACGCGCCTTTCCTGATCCCAGTCCCGCAAAGCTCCGCCGCTTTCCGCGGCAAAGCCCACCGGGTAGGCTTCCTGCCCGTAGCGAACCTCCGGGCGGCAGAACAGGCCGTCCTCCGCATAATCAATATAGAAGACATACTCTCCCTCCGGGGGAAGGAAGTCCAGCTTCAGGCCCGCCGTCCCGTCCGTCAGGAGAATGTCCCTGGATTCCCGGAGCGCCGGCAGGACACGGTAATAGAACTCCGGGAATTTCCGCAGCCCGATGCGGCAGCGGAAATTCCCGTCCTTGTCCGCGATCTTCTGATAGGGAGCCAGCGGCCGAAGCTCCTTCGCGCTTACCCGCCCGAACTGTTCCCGGTCCAGAATGTAGCGGTGCTGATTGCCCTGCAGGAATCTCGGGATGCTTCCATTAAGATCGATGCCGATGAGGACATTGTTCCTGCCCCGCGCAGGCTGAAGAGATATGGAAGCCCTCACCCTGCCGGGCCCGACCTTCACAGTCGTGGGCTCCGCTTCGCCGTAAGCGCAGAGAAGCTCCTCCCCCTCCGCAAGATCGTAGATCAGGTCGAGATCGCTGCCCTCCAGCGGAATGGCGGAGCCGATGCTAAGGGTCGCGTCCCCTCCATAGTAATAGTAGGAAGAGGTTTTCCGCTCGATGCGCGCGTTGATGGTATTCATTTCGCGCACCCGCGAAACAATAAACTGATACCAGCGGGCGGCATTTGCCGTGAAAGACTGCTCCGAAAAATCGATCTCCGCTTTTTTGCTCAGCTCGAAGGCCTTTTCATTTTCCACGGCATAAACGAGCTTCTGCAGATTTCGGAGCATATACGAACGCTCCCCGGCTCGCCCGATCTGAAACGAAAGCTGGAGCTTGCCGCTGCGCTTGTCCTCCGTGATCTTCGGCGTGAGCGTTACGACCTCGCTCTTCGTGCTTCCCGCCTTGTCGGCGGCCTCCTCCTCGGGCACCGCCGCGCCGTCCGCAAGGAGCGAAAGGAGCGTATCCGCGTTCCGATCGGTCTCGTCGCCGGGCTTTTCCGCGACGATGCGGCGCCACCCTTCCTCAAAGACCAGAAGGGCGTGGGCGCAGAGCAGCACCGGCTTCGAGTTCCAGTAGTAGGAGGGGGTTTTGCTGCGCGATCTTCCGCAGGAACAGGTGATTGTCTCAACTTCCTTTCCCGTCATGGATATCTGGACCGCCTCGTCGGCGCATTGGCCGGAAAGCTTCAGGCTCTGCTGCCCTTTCTCGTTCAGTTCTGTGCTCAGCATATTCAATCTAACCCTGAAAAAAGGGAACAGTATCGTAATAGACCTTTCTGATGTTCCTGTCAGTTC
>CACZBB010000265.1 GCA_902779245.1 uncultured Lachnospiraceae bacterium
TCAATCGTATCCAGAACGGCTTTTTCGAGGCGGTCCGCGAAGGAAATGAGATCCGGCAGCTCATCAAGTTCCCCCCTCTTCCGCAGAGCCCCGGTCCAGGCGAAAATCGTAGCGACGGAATTGGTCGAGGTCGCCTCGCCGGCAAGGTGCTTGTAATAATGGCGCTGAACCGTTCCGTGCGCGGCTTCATATTCGAAGTAGCCCTTCGGGGAGACGAGTACGGAGGTCATCATGGCCAGTGAGCCGAAGGCGGATGAGAGCATGTCGGACTGGACATCGCCGTCGTAATTCTTAAGAGCGAGGACAAAGCCGCCCTTGCTCTTGACGATCCTCGCCACGGCGTCGTCAATCAGCGTATAAAAATAGGTAATGCCGGCATTTGCAAAGGCTTCCTTAAATTCTTCCTCATAGATACGCTCAAAAATCGCTTTGAAATCTCCGTCGTAGATCTTGGAGATCGTATCTTTGGTGGCGAACCAGAGATCCTGGCCGACGGAAAGGGCGTAGGTGAAGCAGCTCCGCGAAAAGCTCTCGATGGAGGCGTCGAGGTTGTGCATGCCCTGCACGACCCCGGGACCGTCGAAGACATGGATGGTCTTGCGGCTCACGGTGCCGTCGGCTGCGGTGAAGACAAGCTCCGCCGTTCCGGGCCCGTCAACGCGCATTTCCGTGTTTTTATAGACATCCCCGTAGGCGTGGCGGGCGATGGTGATCGGCTTTTCCCAGGAGCGAACCTGCGGGGAGATGCCCTTCACAAGGATCGGGGCGCGGAAGACCGTGCCGTCAAGCATCGCGCGGATCGTGCCGTTCGGGCTCTTGTAGAGCGCCTTGAGGTTATACTCCTCCATGCGGGCCGCATTCGGCGTTATGGTCGCGCACTTTACGCTTACGCCGTACTTCATGTTGGCATTGGCCGCGTCGATCGTCACCTGATCATCGGTCTCATCGCGGTGCTTCAGGCCGAGGTCGTAATACTCTGTCTTCAGGTCAATGTAGGGGAGCAGCAGCTCATCCTTGATCATCTGCCAGAGGATCCGGGTCATCTCGTCCCCGTCCATCTCCACCAGCGGCGTCGTCATCCTGATCTTGTCCATAATTACCTCCTGTTTGTTTTTCGATCTTCCGCAGGAAGCTTTCCGCCCCTCGCCGGAAGGACGAACCCGTATCCTTCCGCAGAAAGCTTCCTGACTGTCATCGGAAGGACAAAAGCCCCCTCTTTTTGCTTCGTCCTTCGCGGAAAGCTTCTTCCCTCACCGGTCCGGCCAAAAGTCCCTCATTTATCTCTTGCGTCCGTCCGAAAGAAGCTCTCTATTCCTCATCGGAAAGCCCGGAAACGTCCGGCTCTCCGTTAGAGGCATTTTTACTGTAAGGTTCGGCGGGAACTCACGCTTTGGCCGAAACGAGGCTCTCAAGAAGCTGAACGGCCAGAAGCAGCGCTTCCCCGGCGGTCTTTTCCCGGTTCTCGCGCCGCGTCCCGTGAAGATGAAGCTCCCGGACCAGACATTTGTCGCCGGCGGCCGCCGCAATGTAGATCAGCCCCACTGGTTTTTCCGGCGTTCCGCCGCCGGGCCCGGCGATCCCCGTGCTCGCAATACAAACATCCGTGCCGGCGGTCTTCGCTCCGAAAAAGGCCATCTCGTAAGCGGTTTCCCCGCTGACGGCCCCGTGCGCGCGAAGTGTCTCCTCCTTTACGCCCAGGTAGCGCATCTTCGCCTCGTTGGAGTAGGTGACCAGCCCCTGCATGAACGCCGCGGAAGCGCCCGGAACGTCTACGATCCGCGAGGCGATGAGCCCGCCCGTACACGATTCGGCGGTCGTCACGGTCAAATTTTCAGAAAGGAGAAGCGCCAGCAGCCGCTCCTCCGGCTTTGCTGTGTTGCCGTTCATAATATTTCCTTATTTCTGACTTTCCAGTACATGAGCGTTCTTCGCGAAGTAGTCGATCATGGAGATGACGGTGAGCGCGAGCGCCGCGTACATGACGATATCGGTGATGATGTGCGGATAGGGCGCGGGGAAATCGGCGATCATCAGGATAACCATGATCATCTGGGTGACGGTCTTGACCTTTCCCCACCAGCTCGCGGCAATGACGAGCCCGTTGTCGGAAGCGATCAGACGGAAGCCGCTTACGGCAAATTCCCTGGCCAGGATGATGATGACGATCCAGGACGGAAGCCGTCCGAACTCCACAAGCAGGATCATCGCGCTCATGACCAGAATCTTGTCCGCCAGCGGATCCATGAACTTGCCGAAGTCCGTGATCAGGTGATATTTACGCGCGATGTACCCGTCCAGCGTATCGGTGAGAGACGCGATGATGAATATGGCAAGCGCCGCCCATTTCATCCAGCCCTCGCCCTGCCCGAGGATCATGAACAGGACAAATGGAAGTCAGTGAGGTGTCAGACAAATGAAAAAAG
>CACZBB010000266.1 GCA_902779245.1 uncultured Lachnospiraceae bacterium
ATGAAAAAGGAAAACGATGAAGAAGCTCTGCGGAAGCATTTGAAAAGACACCAGCTGCGGAAGGAGGTAAAATTCACCCTTCTTGTCGTCCTTCTTATGGCGGTGGCTTTTATCGCGGCCTTTTTCTTCGGCGGGACCGGCGGAGGCAGCCCAGAGCGCTCCGGAAATCCAGAGAGCGGGGGAGGCACGCGGAGCGTCGCCGAAAGCGCCGTTCCCACCGCATCCGCCGACAGCGCCGGGGAGGGCACGGCTTCGCTTCCGGCAAATATCACCCTTCACATCGAGGAAACCCGGGTCAGCGTCGGCGACCGGGTCTTTGAGGACGCAGATGCCCTCAGGGCCTTCCTTGAGAGCATCCACAACGACAGCCGCACCTACCGGCTCGAAGAGAAAGACGCGATCCTCGCGACGCATGAGTGGGTGGTGGCCGTCTTCGAGGAGCTCAGGATCCCGCTGACGCAGTGAAGCTTCTAAATACCGCGTTCTTTCAAAAATCTGTACATCGGGCTTCTCCAGTCGGACGGGAGAGGCCCGATGGTTTTTATATCCGCGCCGTTTTCAAGAAGCAAACGCGAAATCTCCATTTGCCGCTCCTTCAAAGCCGTGAAAAGAGGTCTCTCCATGCACAGGATCCCCTCCTCCGTCCATCGCTTCCCTATGGCGGCATTTGCCCCGCGGCTCAGAAGCTCCTCCACGATCTCAGCATTTTTCGTTTCGATCGCATAGGTAAGGGGGCTGGTCTCATGGCGTTCACAGTAACGGGCGATTGTTCCATGCCGAGCCAGGCAGCCTGACCGATCAGGAACGGAGAAGGCGCACGAAAGTTCCGAAATTCCGCGTAAAAACCTTTGTTTGTCCTTTTTAATTCCATATGGTGTTTTTACGGAAATTTATTTACTTTTTTGTTGACTTTCACGGATCGGCATGCTATCTTTTCCTTAGAAGATCTTTTTTGGCGATTACATTAATCTTTTAAGGAATGATCATGGTATTTCGGATATTTTTGAAAAGAGGTGTTTTTTATGACCATCGAAGAAATGAAACAGAAAAAAGCCGAGCTCGGCCTGACCAATGAGATGATCTCGCAGGCGGCGGGTATTCCGCTCAGCACGGTTCAGAAGGTTCTGGGAAAAGTGACAAAGGCTCCGCGCAAGGCTACGCTGGAGGCGATCGAGGCTGTTCTGTACGCTGAGGAGCTGCAAAGAAGAGCTCCGAAGCTCCACGCCCTGTCCGACAGTCCCGGAATTGCCTATCCATTCGGAGCTTTACAGACGGAACGCAAGATCGGCGAGGAGCCTGTGAGATACGGCCTTCCGGAAGGCGGCCGGACCGGTGTCTCCGCGTGCGGACTTTCGGAGCCTGCGGGCAGTTATGCTCACGTCCGCGAAGCTTCGGATATCGTCCGGGAATCCGCCGGCGAGTACAACAGAGAGAGTTCGGCGAGAGATCTTTCCGGCGATTCGGACATTCCGGAGGACACAAAGCCGGGGGAAGTGAAGAAAAAGAACGGAGAATATACTTTAGAGGACTATTACGCGCTGCCGGACGAGCGGCGCGTCGAGCTGATCGACGGCGTCTTCTATGACATGGCCGCTCCGGCGGTGATCCACCAGAAGATCCTTGGAGATCTTTTTATTCTGTTCCGCGAATGCGTGGACGCGCACGAGGGCGGCTGCGAGGTGTATCTCTCGCCCTGCGATGTGCGGCTGGACCGCGACAACCGGACCATGGTGCAGCCGGATCTCCTTTTGATGTGCCACGAATACGATATCGGCGCGAAAGCCTTCGACGGGGCGCCGGATCTTACGCTGGAGATCCTTTCTCCGTCAACGCGCTCCAAGGATATGCTTCTGAAAACCTACAAATATGCAAATGCCGGCGTGCGGGAGTACTGGATCGTGGACCCGGAGAATGAAGAGGTCCTGGTCTATGATCTGGAGCACGGCAAATTCGCTCCGGACAGATATGATTTTGACGCGTCCATCCCCATCCACATCTCCGGGGGAGAGTGCTCCATCGACTTTTCGCGGATCAACCGCGCGCTGAGGAAGCTTCGAGAAAAACAGGCTCCGTCACAAATATGTAAGAAGCAGTGAGCCAAAGTCATGGAACGACCGTGCTCGCACAAGTCGGGCCATGACCTTGGCGAACGCCCAAACATGAGCATGAAGCGACGCGAAGCGCCGCGGGAATGTGAATGTTTGGAGTATGGCGAGAGCGCGAAGCGCGCAGCCATGCGTGGCTTCTTACATACGTAGTTTGTGACAGGAAGTCATACACATCAAGTATGATGCGGTGACGGTTTCTGGTCACACGGTGACCAGAAACGAAGGCGTTTTGCAATGAAATCGCCCTGCGGGCGATGGCACGCCTCAGTGTACAGAAAACAGTCCGGTGGAC
>CACZBB010000267.1 GCA_902779245.1 uncultured Lachnospiraceae bacterium
CCGTAAATGATGAAAAAGACCGCGAAAAAAGCGATTTCATACTGCCGCATCCGGTACGCCCAGAGAATGACCAGCGCGTAAGCGACGCATAAAAAGATCGTAAAGATCAGGCCGTTCTGGAGCAGGCAGCGGATATAGCCGCTGTCCAGCACGCGTTCGGTCGTCAGGGCCTCGGCCATGCGGCGGCCAAACAGATTAACCGGATAGCGTTTCCAGTAATAGGACTGCAGGTAAATACGGCCGGACAGCATTTTGCTGATCTTAAAAGCCAGCGGATTTTTCCGGATGTACATTTCGGTCAGAAGAACGCTGATCGAAAGAAGCAGCGCCGGCGAGATCGCGAGCAGCCATTTCACGGGGCGGGAACGCATGAAGGCCGGAAAGATCCGGTTCAGGAAGAAGCAGAGAACGGCCGCAAGAAGGCAGATCAGAGACGTCCGCGAATGTGTCACCGGCATGACCAGGATCACCGCAAAAACCGCGACGGCATAACGCCAGAGCCGCATGGCTGTCCCGGCCAGGAGAAAAACCTCCGCCACGATGATAAACACATACGTCGCGTAGGTATTCGGATGGCGGAAGCCCCAGGCTTCCTTGTACGTGTGATGATAGTAGCCGGTGACATTCTTGATGAGGCCGAGAGCGCACCCTCCGAGGATGACCGCGAGCATCACGGAGCGGAGGATGAGATCCACCCGGACAAAACGCCGGAAATCGATATCCTTCGCCGCGTAGGCAAAAAGAACAAAAAGCAGAAGATCCCGGTTCTGCACCTTGAGCTCCACCGCCGCCACCAGGCAGAGGAAAAGCAGATGCCAGAGGCTCACGCGCCTGCTGACAATATAGACCGCCAGCGCCGCCATCGTCGCCAGCTGGATCAGGGTAACCGCGGTCTTTACATTGCCGTTGGCGCTCAGGCTGCTCATCCACAGCAGCGCATAAGAACAGAAATAGGCGCCCCAGATCAGCACAAAAAAGGTAGGCAGCGGGCGGTTTTCCTTCATCATGATTCCCTGTGCCTCCTTTCCAAGGGACATACCGGATACCTCTTTGTTATCGTTCACAGCGTAAACCGTAGCGCGTGATTGTTTCTGGTCACACAGTGACCAGAAACAAAGGCGTTTTGCAATGAAATCGCCCTGCGGGCGATGGCACGCCTCAGTGTACAGAAAATAGTCCAGTGGACTGTTTTCTGTGAAACGCAGGTCAGCGACAAACTATAATTTTATGGTTCATACACAGGCTGTTTTATGTCACTGGCCCGTGCCAAACAGCGAGTGTTTGGCACGGGAGTGACTTGTAACGGCCCTCGATCACCTGCTTCCAGGCCTCTTCCCTTGGCCGGCCGCCGGACACCGCCGGCGACGGCATCGCCCCCAGCTGGCCGCAGGGACTGTAATCCCCCTCCGCGTCCCTGATTCCGGGAAGCGCCGCGGCGAAAACGTCCGCCCCGGCCTCCAGGGGGATCCTGCGCATGGTCTTCGCCACATCCGCATCCTCCGGGACGCGGTCCGAGGTGACGACGGATAGCCCGGAGGCCTCCGCCTCAAGGCAGCAGATCCCGAAGCCCTCAAACTCCGACGGCTGGATGTAAGCGTCCATGGCCGCGTACCAGGGCGCGACATCCGACTGCGCCCCGGCAAAGATCACGGCGTCCGAAAGCCCCATCGCCGCCGCCTTCTCCCGGATCGGCTCAAGAAGCTGCCCACCGCCGATAAGAAGAAGCGCCGCGTCCGGACGAAGCCTTCGCGCGCTCTGTAGGATCTCCAGCATGAAGGCGTGGTTCTTTTCCGGGGAGAATCTTCCGACGCTCCCGATCACATATCGGTCCGCAAGCCCAAGCTCCTCCCGGACCCGCGCCCGCTCGCTTTCGGAAAACGCGAAATGCCGCGCGTCAATCCCGTTTTTAAGGATCACGGTACGGCGAAGCTCCTCTTGGGGGAACATATAAGCCGCCGCGGACGCCGAGCAGGCCAGCGTCACGTCCGCCCGGCCGGCCAGGAACTTCTTCAGCGGCAGCGAGACGCTTTCCTTGGCCCCGCTGCGCCCGCCGTTGGAATGGGCATGAACGAAGACCTTCGAGCGCGTAAACCGGCGGGCCGCCGAGGCGCAGAAGCAGTTAAACAGGAGAACTCCCGCATTAACATGAACGATATCGTAGCGGTGCGTGCGGAAAAATTCCCGAAGCGCCGCGTAGAGCTTCATCTTTCCCTGAAGCTTCGAGCTGTCAATGCCCAGCTCATAGATGTGGCCGCCCATGCCCTCGATCTCCCCGCGATGCATCTCGTAGGTCGAACGGTTGGGCGTCAGAAAATCAAACTGCACCTTCGTCCTGTCGATATTCCGGTAAAGGTTCAGGAGAACCGCGGAGACCCCTCCGAAATTCTGCGAGCCGGCATTTATCTGAAGTACCTTGATCATACGCCCTCCTGCCGGGACACCAGCATCCCCGCTGCCTTTGTCATATCCTCTCAATCGTCAGTGAGTTCATCTCTGTGAAATGCTTGTTCCGATCCTCTTCCGGCGGGAGCTTCATGTAATCGCCGTAAAGCGTCCTGAGGAAGGTGTCGTAATCCTCCGGGCCGTTGAACTGTCCGTCCTCAAACGGGTAGAGAGCGCCCTTGCCGTAGACCTCCTTCGGCATGGTGTCCCGGAACTTGTAGAAGCCCATAAAGTTCACAAGATATTTCGACTTGTCCACGGGGCAGGCCTTCATCGCGCGGTCCAGCTTCATCCACATCCGGTCATAGGAGACCAGCTTCTGGATCGGCGTGTGCGACGCGATCCAGACGATCACGCGCTCGTGGAACGGGCGTTTTTTATCCAGCGTCACGATCTCATCGAACACAGAGATCTGCAGCCACATCCGCCGCCACAGAAGGTGCATCTTTCGGAGCCTGAAAAGAAGGGGGTTCGAGGGCATGCCGTCCAGCGGAAAGATGTCCAGCCAGGCATAGGAAACCTCCCCCGTGGTGCTCTGGTTCCGCCGGATCTTCACCCGTGTGTCGCAGACACGCGCAAAATACCGGTGCGAGGTATGGTCGCGCCGGAAATATTCCAGCTTATAGGGAGGCTTCAGCTCCTTCCGGCAGATACGGACGAACTTCTCATAATCCGGGCGGGGCATGCGGATGTCCACGTCATCGTCCCAGGGAATAAAGCCCTTATGCCGGACCGCCCCAAGGAACGTGCCGGCACTCAGATAATACGTCAGATGATTCCTGTCAAGGATGCGGACGACCTCCTTGAGCGTCGCCAGCTCGATCAGCTGGAGCTGCCGAAGGTTCGAAAGCTCCTCTTTTTTCTCCATGCCTTCCATGTCCTGCCTTCCTCCCCGTCCGGGGCTTTGATCCCCGCAAGACGCGCGGTCTGAAAGCCCGCGGATATTAACCATTTTTTAAAGCTTATATCCTTAGGAACCGTCACGAAATAACTTGCACATCTTGCTTGTCTATTTTCCCGATGTCTGCGTCAGAAAACCTTGTCGTAGCCCGCTACGACTTCGGAAATATCCTACGCAATCTGTACATTTTATTTCGTGACAGCTCCTTATTTTTCCAGCTCCGCCGCGTGCGCGTTCTTCTCGGTCTCCTTCGGCGGGGTCATATAATCGCCGTACATTTGCGTGAGTACCCCGTCATAGTCCTCCGGGCCCATCAGCATATACTGCTCGAAGGGGTAAAGCCGGCCCTTCCCGTACATGGACTTCGGAAACATCTCCCGGAATTTATACTGGCCCATGAAATTCACGATATACGTCGATTTATCCACCGGATAGCGCTTGAGCAGCGCGTCGATCTGGTTCAGCTTCTTCCGGGTATCCAGGTTCCGTCCAAATCCGGTCAGCTCGACGAACCGGATCACGATCCGCTCGGAAAGCGGGCGGTTCGGACGCTTTAAATTAACCTTCTCAAAACAGGAAATGTGGTAGAGCGCCCGGAACACCAGAAGGCGGACCATATGAATCCGCCGCACAAGGCCGTTGTTCGGCATCCCGTCCAGCGGGAAAATATCCACCCACACGTTTTCGCTCCGGTCCTCAAGGCTTCCCAGACGTTTCATGCTGTGGCGCATATCGACGATGCGCGCGAAATAATAATGATGAGATTCCGTATTCCAGTAGGTCTCGACCTTCATGTATTCCGGAAGCTCCTTTTTGATCTCGCGGAGGAATTTTTCATATTGTCCGCGGGGAATCCCGATATCGATGTCATCATCCCACGGAATGAAGCCCTGGTGCCGGACGGCGCCGAGAAGCGTTCCGCCGAGCATATAATATTCCATTCCCGTGCGCGTAAGGTAAGCATGGATCGGCTCAAAGACCCCCAGGATCCACTGCTGGACATTCGACAGCTTGCTTTTTTCCATGACCTCCTCCTCATTAACGCATACAGCTGATTTTTCTGAATAAACGGGCATACATAGTTCGCACTCTGTGCCACCATGTATAAAAGTCGATGGCTCCGCTGCTTCGCAGCTCCCGCCATCGCCGCCTGTATTCGCA
>CACZBB010000268.1 GCA_902779245.1 uncultured Lachnospiraceae bacterium
AGGCCAGGTACCAGAAAAAGATGTAGGAGACATACCACATGGTCTTGTCTGCGATCAATCCCAGGTCCAGACCCGTAAGCGTGCACAAGACAGCGCCCGCGCCTTGCGCCCTGAGGAGGAACACATCCAGTATGCCGACGAAGAAGTAGGGCAGCCACACCTTCTGGAAGCGCCGAGGCCAGTAATCCTTCAAGCCCCTGCTCTCACAGGAGCTGTTCAGCCCGTAGCCCGACAGGATCAGAAACAGCGCCACGCCGCCCGCGCCGCCCATGCGGACGATCTGCGTATGACCCAGCAGCACCAGCAGGATCGCAATTCCCCTCAGCATATTGCTCTGCTTTCTGTCCAGTGCAAACAGCGGAAGGCGCACTTCCGGCGTATCATCCATTCTGATCCTTCCTCACTTCCGTCTCGGATAGTCTTTCTGTCGTTATTTTACCATAAGCCCGCAGGATTTGTGGTAAAATATGTCATGCTTTTCGGCTGCCGCTTCAGCGGCGAGAAAAGCGGCCTGACCTGAAATAATAAGCGCGTCCGCGCTTATTATACTGTATCTTTTCTCCCGTTACAAGCAGAAAGCCGACCGAAAAGCGAAACCCTCTCCCCGTCTGTGAAAGCAGGGAGAGGGTTCATGCGCCCGATGCGGTCTTATCTGTTGTCTTCGGCCCCGCGGGCGGCGTCGGCGTGTGCGGTCAGCTTGCGGGAGAAGTCTCCCTCGCCGACGCATTCGCCGCCCGGCCGCTTCCGTCCCCGGCCTCATCCCGGTCCGAAAGCGCACGCAGGTCCTTCTCCGCCTGAATGAGCGCGAGCTCGAAATCCTGTCTGTTCTTATACTGGATCGTCTCCAGGATCATCCCGGAGAAGAAGGCCTGGATCGCTGCGATCGCCACAAAGCCGCAGACCACCAGCGTCGGGATCCGCGGGACCAGTCCGGTCCGGAGATACTCCGAGAAGACGGGGACAAAGAAGAGGAAGGAGACCAGCAGCAGCAGCGCCGCGATCCCGCTGTAAAAGGCCCGGGGCCTGTAGTTGCAGTACAGCTTCCCGATCGTCCAGAGCACCTTTGCCCCGTCGGAATACGTGTTCAGCTTGGACTCGCTCCCCTCGGGACGGTCGCGGTAATCGATGATCACATTTTCGATCCGCAGGTTTTTGTCCACGGCGTGGATGCTCATTTCCGTCTCGATCTCAAAGCCCTTCGACAGGACCGGGAAGGTCTTCACGAAGCGATAGTTGAATGCGCGGTAACCCGTCATGATATCCTGAATGTCGGACTTGAAGAGCGCGTTGATGCTCTTTCTGACCAGGACATTCCCCAGATTGTGGAACGGCCGCTTGTTTTCCTGAAAGTAGGTCGACGACAGGCGGTCGCCCACCACCATGTCGCACTGGCGATTGAGGACCAGCTCGATCATCTGCGGGGCGTATTCCGCGGGGTAGGTATCGTCTCCGTCCGCCATGAGATAGCACTCGGCGTCGATCTCCCGGAACATGCGCCGGATGACGTTTCCCTTCCCCTGCCGGTATTCATGCCGGACGATCGCTCCGGCCTCTGCCGCGATCCTCGCGGTATCGTCGGCGGAGTTGTTGTCGTAGACATAGACATGGCTGTTCTCCGGGAGCACAGCCAAAAAGTCCTTCACCACCTTTTCGATGGTGCGCGCCTCATTGTAACAGGGGAGCAGTACTGCGACCTTATCCATCCGTCGTCTCTTCCTTGCAGTTTTTTCTATCCCGATTATACATAAAAACCGTCCGGGAAACAAGCCCTTTCCTGGGCGCACAGAATGCCGCCTTCCGTCCCGAAGCCGAAACGGAAGGCGGCGCTTGCGCTTTTCACCGGGCCTGTCCGCGAGCCGCCTTTCCTTCGGGCTTTGCGGATTCCAGCATGCCCGCCGCACCCAGAAGGGCGAGCACAACAGGAGCCAGGATCCGATAGGTGGCGAAGAAATGCGTGCCGGAATGATTGCTGATGATCACGCTCCACGCGATCGGAATGAGCGCGGGGATCAGGAACAGCGCCGCGTCTGCGAGAAGACGGGGCGTGACCGCTTTTCGGTTCCGGAAAAGGCCGACGCACGATATACCCGCCCAGATCAGCATGACGCAGTCAATATGTACGTTGTTGAAAAGGCAGTCCCCCATCGTTTTCAGCGTATGCATTCTGTCGCTCAGGCCGATCCCGGGCGCTGCGCCCTGGCTTGCGGAAGACCAGTGCTGGACGGAATAAAACAGCGTGTCCCGGAATTCTCTCCCCTGAAGCGCCAGAGCGATCAGCCATTTCCCGGCCCACATCCCCGCATAGCCGAGGGCCCACACGAACGCGCACTGTATGAGTGTGAACAGGTTCTCCTTCCATGTTCTCTGCCCGAAAAGCTGCATGC
>CACZBB010000269.1 GCA_902779245.1 uncultured Lachnospiraceae bacterium
AGCCGCCGTCCGCCCGGGGGACAGAGTGACCTTTACCGCCAAACTCCGCGCTCCGGAAGGGCTTTCCCGACCATGGCATCACCTCGCCCGAGGCCAGCATTTCCGCGAGGACTGAACGGGCCTTTTGCCTGTCCAAACCTCGGATGAAAAGCCGCTTTTCCAGGTAAGGCAGCCCCTGCAGATAGGCCTTCCTTCCCTCGCGGGCAAGGTCCACAGCGGCCGCATAGATTTCGTACTGCCTCCCCGCGCTGACATACGAATCCAGAGCGCGGGCAAGGACATTTTCTGCCAGTGTTTTTTCATAAGGCGGCGGTGCAATCACATTTCTATATACAAGAATACAAGTGACGAAAACTATCGATATACAAAGACCCGCCAGCACCCCTTGCGTCCACCGGAATCTCCGAACCTTCCGATCGTTTTTCCCGGCGGTTTCAAGCAAGTGCTCCTCTATGATCTGATGCGAGATCGTATACCGTCCCTGTCCGTCGCGTAAAAGAAGCCCCAGCTGCTTCCACAGAATATCGTGTGCGATCTGCCCGTACCACTCCTCGGAATTTTTCGCCCCGCCCCGGATGGCGGCTGTCCGGCCGATCCATTTCGGGAAGAAACGTCTCGACAATCGCCCTTGAAGGAGATGGAAACACTTTTCGGTAACTGGGAGAAGCTCCCGATCCTCCAGTCCTCTCCCCTTTTTATGGATTTCCGCGGCAAAGGCCGGCAGAACGAACTCCATCGCGGCCTCGATCTGCCAGCGGCGGCCTTCCTGGTCCGCAAGATCGCGGATTGCTTTTCCCTTGAGTGCGGAGAGATAAGTCTCCAGCAGCTCTCCGGGCGTTCCGGCCCGCACCTGTCTTCCCTCCATTTGTCCGGAAGCGAGAAACATGGAGAGGAGAAGCGGTGTCCGGAGCATTTGCCGCATCGCCGGATTTTCCGGCAGAAGCAAGCCTTCTTTTGCAAGCTCCTCACGCACGACCTCTTCGGAGAGCTCCGTCAAATGTACCCTCGGAAAGGAAAGCGCCGATTCGTCCGTCCGCCCCGCAACGACCATGCGCACTCCCCGCAGGGCGGACAAACGCCTGATTTCCGCAAGGATGCCCTTTATGTCGCCTCTTACCTCGTTCAAGCCGTCCAGAAGAAGGAGAAGTACGGAAGCACTCTCTCCCCGGCCATCTGGCAGACGGTCCAGGAGCTCCAGCAGCACCTTTCTTGCGTCAGCAAATGTATAGGTATCCGAACGAAAATGCAGTCCCTCCAAAATGCTATCAAGAATGGCATTTTCCTTTCCTTCCACCATTCCATAGAGAGACAGATAAAAAACGGCGGGCCGTGTCGGCGTATAACGTTTGTCCCTGGAGATTGCCGCCCGAAGAAGCGCGGTCGTCTTCCCCACACCCCCGCCGGCCAGGAGCAGACAGCTTTCCCGCATTTGCCGGAAATAGGATTCTGCAGGATAGCTTCCCTGTCCGTCAAAGAGCATGGATGGATAGATCCGATCCTCATTTGCAAGGAAGGAAAGTGCCGGGTTCTCTTGCACCATTCGCTCCACCTGCCTGCGGCCGGCCTCCCAGAGAGCCCAGTGGGTGACACCGACCCCCTCTGCGCGGTCCGCGAGCTCTTCCATATCCACCCGCATGGCAGCGATGTCCTGGTACCTTCGCGCCGGGAGCGTCTGCAGTCCGCGCCAAAGGATATCACGAGCCATTGCCTTCACGGTCTCCGGAGCATCCTGTAAAGCTGGACAGGCTGAGACATCCGGCGGAACCGGCCTCGTCATTTCAAAGCTGGTCAAGGCTCTGCCCATAAGAAGGCGAAAAAAAACAGCAGCCACCGAATAAAGATCCGCCGGGAAGCCGATACTCCGTATCCTTCCCGACCGGATCTCCGGAGCGGTGTAGCCCTGCTTGATACTGCTTATAAAGGAGCCGGCTTTTTCCGAACGCAAAGAAGCCGTACTGCTGTAATCGATCAGGAGCGCCCGTTCCCGACGGCCGCTGCCAAGAATGAGGATATTGTCCGGGGCGATATCGAGATGAAGGAGACCGCTCTTGTGGAATACCTCCAACGCATCGATGATCGACAGCATACGGGCCGTCAGACTGCGGATTGACCGAGCCGGTCCGTCCGAAAGATTTTCCAGACTTTCCCCTCCGCTGACGCCAAGAATTGTATACAGTGTTCCCTGAAAGGCGTAGGTATTAAGGTTCGCGCTGATCTGATCCGGATATTTTTCCAAAAGGTCCAGATTTGCGCGGTTGCCGGCCTCAAAGCTTTGCCGGTGCATTTCAAAGAAGTCCAGCCCCTCCGGTTCCGAAAAAACAGAGCCATCCTCTCTTCTGCGCAGGGGGAAAAGCTCCTTCACGTATACCAGATGGTTCCGCTCCCTTTCGTGGGCGTCCTGGTAATGACCTCTGTATACGATTGCGTTGCCGCCGCGGCCGATCTCCTCCTCCAGTTCACACGAAAAACCTGGTAATTCCAGTATCGTGTCCCGGGGAAGTGCTTTCCTTCCGTCCATAATCCCTTTTCTCCTTTACCCATACGGGGCAGCTGTAACCCCCTTCACTTCCTCACGATACATGGGATTATATTAGCACGGCCGTCCGCCGTGATTTGCAAACAGTATCCGTTGTCTCCTTTACTCGTCCTCTTTGTCGTTTCCTGTGAAAATCTCTTTTAGGAAACGGGAAATATTACCGTCGATATCCGCGACATCGCCGGCGGCCATGCAGTATAGCACCATCCAGTCAAACGGGATTCTCGGATCGATCCGGGGAAAGCCGCAGTCCGAGAGCATACTGTTCAATCTTTCGTATGCGTCCTCAAAATAATAGTCTATCGAGCTTTCGGAATAATCTCCATATTCCGATTCCCCTCCGTCGCAGGCAAGGAAGAGCAAAATGAGCGTC
>CACZBB010000270.1 GCA_902779245.1 uncultured Lachnospiraceae bacterium
GGATCCCGTCGATCTCCTCCGTCAGCGCGCAGATTTCGTCGACGAGAGACCCAATGTAATCGATGGCCGCGCAGAGCGGTCCGTCGGTCGTGATGTCAATGCCCGCAAGCTTCGCCATCTCGGCCGGGGGAAGTGTCCCGCCGGCGGCCAGGAACCGTTTCCAGTCCGCGACCGCGGCAGCCCCCTCCTTTTCGATCCGGAGCATCGCCTGCGTCGCGAGCGTAAGACCCGCGCTATAAGTATAGGAATATAGACCCATATAATAATGCGGCTGCCGCATCCAGGTCATCTCCGCGCCCTCCGTGATCTCCACGGCATCGCCCCAGAACAGCTCCAGATTCCTCCGATATATATCGTCCAGAAGGTCCGCGTTGACGCTTCCGCCCTCGTCGATGATCTTATATACCTCGCGCTGGTACCAGGCCTCCCGCAGATGCGTGACGAAATTATGATAGTACGTGTTGCTTACCATGCAGGAAAGCACCCAGCGGCGGAACCGCTTATCTTCCTTTTCCCGGAGAAGATGCTGTGCAAGCAGGAGCTCGTTCATCGTGGACGGCGCCTCCACGAAGTAGAGCGACGGATTGATGTCAAAGAAAGACTGCGCGGCGTCTGTATACATGGATTGTCCGGCGTGTCCAAGCTCATGAGCGAGGGTAATTACATCCGCCATCCGGTCATTCCAATTGAGCAGGATATACGAATTCTGGCGGTATACGCCCGCGCAGAAGCCGCCCGTCGACTTGCCGGCATTTTTCGCGAAATCGATCCACCGCTCTCGGAACGCCCGGTCCACCATTTCCACATAGTCCTCCCCGAGCACGGAAAGCCCTTCCTTAAGGTACTCGCGGGCCTCCTCCCTCGTGACGCGCGGATCATAGGCCGGATCGAGCGGAAGCTTGAGATCGGCAAAGGTCACCTTGTCCAGATGGTGCAGGCGGCCAAGGAGCTTCGCGTATCTGCGCATATGGGGCGCGAGGCGTTCCGTGATGAGGTCGATCTGCCGCCGTCGTGTTCCGATACTTTTTCAGAGTATCGGAAAATGCCCGGAACGCGGCACGACGGACCTCCGTATTCTCCTCGTAGGCATAATTATCTTCATATAAGGAGTAGCCGAGCGGATACGCCTTCCCGTCCACGACAAAGGAAGGGAAGGTGATGTCGGCGAGCTTCATGGTATTATAGACCGTATAGGGGGTCCGGAAGGACTGCCCGAGCGCGGCCAGCACCTTCTCCGTCTCCGGCGAGAGCCTGTGCGCTTTCAACGCGAGCAGATCCTGCAGATATACGCGGCTCCCCTTCGCTTCCGCGATGGCCGCCTCCAGCGCCTCGGCCGGGGCGGCAAGGATCTCACTGTCGACAAAAGTCAGCTCACTGCTTAGCCTGGTCAGCGCGTCGCTGACCTTCGCCTCGCGGGCGCGAAGCGCATTATCCGTATAATCCGCCTCCAGCGCAAGACTTGCATAAGAACCAACGCGGTCCATCGACCGGTAGATCCCCTCCAACTCGTCAAGGCACCTCACGATCATCCCCGCGGAGCCCAGCTTCCCGGAATACGTCTTTGTGAACGTCTCCACGGCCGCCTTTGTCCGCTCCAATTCCTCCCACATATCCTGTTCTTTCGCAAAAATCATCGAAAGATCCCATGTTTCCTCCAGGGGCACATCCTTACGGCTAAGCAGCTGCATTTCTTCTCCTCCTTCCTTCGCAGGAGCCTTCGTCCTGTTTTCCATCCTATTCTATCCCGAACAAGTCCAAAAAACAACCTGTTCTGTTCTTCCCCGATCAAAGGTTTTTTTATTCATTACCGATTCTTTTCTTCCCCCATCAAAGATTTTTTCTGTTTATTACTGTTCACTCATTTCACAGTAACGAAGGCATTTCTCTGATAATTCTTTCCTTTTTACGCAGAATCGCGAGCGCCGCATAGTGTAAAACCTCAAACCGTTCCGGCGCGATCCTTTCCAGAAGTTTCCTGTGCTCCCGATCCCATCTGGCCAGCTCCTCCTCAGACAGGGATGCTCCCACGCCTCTGCAGGCCCTCATTCTCCCATGCCAGGATTCTTTGGTAAAGGGCACCGCCAGATCATATTCCTCATGCTCTTCCACCGCAAAATATTCATATGCAATATCCGGAATCCAGATCGGATGTCTGTTTTCCCTTGCTCCCGACCATTTCGGGCTATACTTAAGCACAAGCTCTTCGCTGGCCCCCGCGATCTTATCTTCATAGGGCAGCCATGCCATGTAGAGGATCAGGAGCTTCCCGCCCGGCTTCAATAATTCCGCCAGCTTTGGCATGACCCTGTCATGATCAAAATACCAAAAGCACTGACAGGCCGTGATCACATCAAAGCTCTCGCCAGGGAAGTCCATCTGCTCTGCCGGAACCGCCAGAAAACGTATTTTCATATCCGCGGCATCCGCAAGAGACCTTGCCTTCGCGATCTGCTCGGGAGAAATATCCGTTCCCGTCCATTCCGCGCCGTATTTGTACATATTGCGCGGGAGAACACCCGTTCCAGTTCCGAGATCAAGGACCTTCTGTCCGGCTATACAAAGCCCTCTGTCCACAATCTTTTTATAAAACTCATCCGGATAGATATCCCTGTACCTGGCATATTCTTCAGATGTTCTTCCCCAATCAAAGGCTTTCCCCGCATCGATCCTGTTATCGGTTATTTCCATGGATTCTTCCTTCTTCACACAGTCTCTGTCACCTTGACAAATATACCGGACCGTTACCGTTTACGCCGCCTTCTTCCCGGCCATTATAGTTTCTGGTAACACGGTGACCAGAAACGAAAGCATTCCGCAATTAAATCGCCCTTCGGGCGATGGCGGAATGCAGATCCGCGATGTATTATGGTTCTGTGGTTTATAGCCGGGCTGTTTTTATCCCCGGCCCGCAGCCGGACAGCAAGTGTCCGGCTCGGGTGTGAACACTAGAAACTCATAGTACGTTTCCATGAAAGGGTTGTTTCTGTTGTGCTTCCCTGATAAAATGTATAATAAGAAAACTGGAAAGGGGTGTCCGATGGGCTCGCTTGCTGTTTCCCGTGGCTCAAGGGTCGAGATGAGCGGGGATGGGACTGCGATGATATGGCCGGAATATCGGACGGAGGAAAAAGGGTGGAAGAGAACAATTCGGCGGGCAGGACTTCGATGATGTATAGGGCGGCGACCGATGGCTATCTGACTTTAGAGGAGGCAAAGCGTCTTCTTCTCGGAAATGCGTATTTTCGGACA
>CACZBB010000271.1 GCA_902779245.1 uncultured Lachnospiraceae bacterium
CAGGTAGCAGATCACGTAATAGGCGACAAGGAAAATAATCTCCCCGATGATGAAGAAATAGTTAACGAGGGCGTTGATCAGCACCGCGAAGATAAACGGTCCCTTGCGCCCGCGCACCATGAGCGCGTCAAAGGTAAGAAGAAGGAGCGGGAAGAGGGCGACAACATCATGGAAATGATAGAACAGGAGATCCGTCGCCATGTATCCGGAAAATGCGTACAGGATCGCGCCGACAGAGGCCGTGCGGAAATTCCGCACGTACTGCCGGATATACATGTAGGACGTGAGGGTCGCCACGGCGTACTTGAGCGCGTAGAGCCAGCCCACGACATACATAAACCAGGAAGACGGGAAGATCGCGGCGATCCAAAACGAAGGGTTGCCGAGCGTATAGAAGGACTGCCCTCCGATGAACGAGGAGCCGAGGTCAAGGAACCAGGCCCAGCCCCAGTTTCCGGCACGCACAGCATCGTTCCCGGCCATCGCAAAGGGAATCTGCTGCGCGTTAAAGTCTCCGGCGAGGGAAAACAGCCCGCCTTGCCAGATGATCGTCCACGCAAAAGAAAGGACGCCGGCCAGAAGGCCGAGCCCGAATACCTTCAGTAAATCATGCCGTCGTTTCGGCAACACATTCTCCATAGAAGCACCCTCATAGTAAACCGTCATGCGCATTAAAATCTACAGGACATAATCATCTTACACGATTATGTCCCGTAAGTCTAATACTTTTCATGTTTTTCAGACAAAACCTTAATGTTCACGCCCGGGCCGGACACTTAATCTGCCAGTTCAAGCCGGAAGCCGTAGCCCCATACGGCAGCGATCCTGACGTCCGATCCCTCCAGCTTCTGCCGAAGCCTTCGCACCGTGTCGTCGGTGGCACGGGTCTCGACCGCGGTTTCAAATCCCCAGACGGCGGAAAGCAGCTCCTCCCGCGAGACCGCCTGGTCCTCGTGAAGCATGAGATACCGAAGGACTTCGTATTCCGTTGGCGTCAGGGGCAGCGGTTTTTCCCCGCTGAGGATTCGCCGTTTTGCCTCATCGAGCACAAGACTCCCAACCATGGCATTTTTTGTCTCGGACGCGGTATGCTTCCGGCTCTCAAAATCGATGCGGCGGAAAATCGCGCGCACCCGCATGACAAGTCCCATGGCGGAGAAGGGCTTGGTAAGATAATCGTCGCTTCCAAGTCCCAGCCCCATCGCGTAATCATTTTCCGCGTCCCGCGCGGTGAGCATGATGATGGGAACCGTGCTGATCTCCCGAAGGCGGGTGAGGACTTCAAAACCGCTAAGACCCGGCATCATCACGTCGAGAATGACCAGGTCGCAGGCTTTCTCCCGAAACCTCTCCAGGAGGGAACGGCCCTCGGCAAACTCCTCGACGGCATAGCCGTCGCTGGAGAGAAAGGTTTTTACGATCTGACGGATATTCGCGTCATCATCCGCCAGATAGATCGTTCTCAGTGGATCAGGCATCTTCTTTTCCTCTTCATCTTATCTTGCTAACCTTCCTGCCGCAGGATTTCTGACGCCCCCTGTTCAGATCCTTGAGCAGCGCACGACGCAGCGCGCGGATCCGCCGGGCGTGCAGGTCACCAGCGAAAGATCCCAGTCGGCCAACGCCTCCCGTCCCAGCAGATGCGCTACGTCCTCACGCTGAAGCGTTTCGCGGTTCGAAACGATATAGGTATAAACAGCCCCGTCCGCGGCGTAAAAATATACCTTTTCTCCGATCGGCAGGGAAAGGAGCGGCCAGAAATGCCCGGCATAGTTATGCCCGCAGATCACCAGATCGTCCGAAAGATAGCTGCCGGAAAAACGGCAGGGGCTTTCCTTAAGCCGCGTATCATCCCACGCCGAGGCGACCGGAAGCTCCAGCTTCGCGCCGGGGATCGACAGGATCCCAAGGTACTCCGTTCCGAAGCCGGACAGCGTCGGCATCACAAGGCTCTCCGCCCCCGCTGAAAGCGGCAGCAGACCGTCGGCGCTTTGGTCGTTGAAGGCTCCCGAAGCATCGTTCCTTCCGTCCCCCGACTCCGCATCCTTCCCGTCCCGGCCATCCGGCGTGTCCGGACCGGACGCTTCCGCCTTCTGGGAGGATTTTTCTCCTGTCGCCGGGCGGAGCGCCGGGAACGGTTCCGGCATTTCCGCGGCTAAAGCCTCCGAGATCCTCGCCGCCGCGCCCCGGGCCGTCTCCCCCTCGTGAAGGTTCCACAGGAAAAGACCCAGGGCACAAAAGAGGAGCAGGCTTCCCGCAAGCCTGCATCCCCTGGACAAATACTTCCGACGTTCCTTTTTCACAGGCATTCTCCTTACACTCCTCCGGCGGCGGCGTGGGCGTGGGACTTGGCGCTTCCGTGGGCGTGTAAAATCCCGGCTTCGGCGCGGCGACAAGCTCACGGGCTCCCCCGGCATCCGGGATTGAGATGAGAAAGGCGTTCATCCGCCGCCCGCCCTCAGAATCCTCAAGCTGCGTGACCAGGTACAGACCGACGGAAAGCCCCGAAAAATATACCTTTCCGTCGGTAACCGCCGCCGTTGAAAGCGGCCGAATGCCGCCGCTCTTCGCCTCCCCTGCGAGAGCCTCCGCCAGCGCCGCATTCTGCCGGTCCAGCTCCGACTGCGTGATGGCGCGAAGGCCCGACAGCTTCCCGGAGCCGGCAAACTGCCCCTGGCCGGCATCGTAATACCTTTCGTCTCCGATATGCACCGAGGCCACCCGGTACAGCGCGATCACGCCTCCCCGCAGGGGATTTTGGCGATGGTCCGCTCCCTCCCCCAGAAGCAGCGTGATCGAACCGTCCTCCGGATCCTTTGCATTTGCCGCCTGGACTGCCGGGCCGCGGAGGGAAAGGGCCAGAACGGCCGCGAAAACCGCCAAAAGCACGCGCATCCACTTTCGCCGCATCATTTGCCTCCTCTCTTCCGCTCTCTCGCGGCCCTGCGCTCCGAAAGCTGTTCGTTCACCGTGCGCCAAAGCTCCTTCTGCCGGATCTTCCATTCGGTGCTGATCATCATCCAGACAAACAAGAGGAGAAACAGGGGGAGCGCCAGCACAAAGGCCACCACGCGCGTCTGAATCTGCACGGCCTCCGCCAAAACGACCACCGCTTCCGGGTCATTCTCCACCCGGGTCCCGCGCACGAGAAGGCGGTGGGAGTTCACGCCGTAGGGCGTGCAGGTGATCAGCGTGAAATAATCCTGCCCGGGATCGATGCGCACGTCATCGAGCTCCGTGGGCAAAACGACGCGGATCTGATCCACCTCATAGGTCAGCTTTCGATCCAGCACCGTCACCGTAAACCGGTCTCCGGCGGTAAGCTGCCCGAGATCGGTGAAAAGCTTCGCGCTGGCAAGCCCCCGGTGCCCGGACACGCTGCAGTGCGTGCCGATGCCGCCCACCGGGAGACTGGTTCCCGACAGGTGACCGATCGCGATCTGAAGGACCGTATCCTCCGTTCCGTGATAAATGGGGAGCGTCACGCCGATCTTCGGAATGTCCAGATAGGCCATAACGCCCAGACCCGACGCATCCAGAAGCGAATCATACGTTTCCTTCTGCTCCTGGGTCATATTCCAGAGGATCCCCGTCTCCAGGAGACGGGCATTATACGCCTCCGCGTCGGCAAGCATCTGCCGGTACTTCTCCTCATCCAGATTCGCGACGGCCTCGGCATAGGAGGCAACCGCTCGGCTTTGATGAGACTGGTTCCACCAGTCCGCGATATTCGGATAAAAGCGCAGCCCTAGTCCAAGGAGCGTGACCGCCAGAAGGACGAGGGTAATAACCCTTCCTTTCATAAATCTCCTCAAAACAGGGCAGAGGGAAGCATCGTCCGGTCCTCTGCCCCTCCTTGTGAGCCTCGCGCCGCCGAAGGCGGCAAACCTTGCGAGGCTCCGTAAAGCCTTCCGTTATACGGCCCGCATCCTGCGGCGGGTGACCAGGATCACGATGCCGATCAGTGCAATGAGGGTACCGCCAAAGACCAGGAGCATCGTTCCCTCCGCGCCGGTGGTCGGCAGGGTCGCGCCGCTTTCATTCTTAATGTCCGCGCTCAGCTGCCCGGCCGCGACATCGGATGTCATCGTGAAGGAAATCTCCGCGTTGCCGCCGGTCAGGCCCTTCAGCTGCGGCGTCGCGGATGTCACGTCATGGGCTCCGCTCACCGTAAATTCAAACGACTCATGCAGCTTATATCTCCCATCATCAAGACCCGTGAATGTAAAGACACATTCCGTTTTCCCGTTAAGGTCGCCCTTTGTCTTGGTCGGACGATTGTCGCCCGTTCCCAGCGTCGTGACGTCAATCCATTTATCGGTGCTGTTGGATTCCTCCATATATTTATAAAGAACAAAGTCCGCGCCGCTTAAGGGAGCGTTTTTATCATCAACTTTATTAAACACCAGCTTATACGTAAACACGGTCGTCTCGTCTTCCTCGGTCTCGCCGGTGCTGGTTCCCGTCGGATCGTTCGAGTACTCGATTTTAAAGACGTTGGGATTTCCCGCGCTGCCGATCACG
>CACZBB010000272.1 GCA_902779245.1 uncultured Lachnospiraceae bacterium
TAAAGGACTAGCTGCGCGTCGCTGTTTGGCACGGGTCCGTGACATAAATCAGCCTGTGTATGAACCATAAAATTATAGTTTGTCGCTGACCTGCGTTTCTGGTCACCGTGTGACCAGAAACGAAAATAAAGCTCCGGCAGGGTAAGGCTTTACGCGCGAATGGGCAGCCCGGAGCTCAGTCTACGCACCGAAGCAGATCCGGGGTGCATCGGACGATCACCAGATCGTTCCCGCGGAAATCATTGGTCTTGCCCTTTTCATCTCGAAGCAGCTCCTCCAGCTCCTTCATATCGGCGTAGGAACAGATACAGGGATGCATTTTTGCGATGAAGAGCTTGTGGGAGGTGTACCCGTCCTTCATATAGCGCAGCATTTCCTCCCGGCTCGCCGGAATCCAGCCCCGGGACAATACATAGCGGCACCAGCGGGCATGCTCTGCCTCGGCGAGCTCCCAGAGCGCCTTCTCCTTGTTCACACGGGTGAAATCATCGAAAAGGTCCGCGAGGATCCTGCGCGTGCCGGGATCCGTGAACGTATCTTTGTTGAGGATATTCCAGTGGGGAGGGAGGATCCGCCGATCCGCCTCGTCGGGCCGGCCGGACCGCGCCGCGAACAGGCGGTAGGGGATGGCCAGGCAGCCGACGGCGGAGGATTCCTGGGGGTACAGCCAGCGCTCAAAACGGCTCTTGATGGAGCGAGCCGCCCGCTTGTTGTCCATGGACGGCTGGTTGCTGGCATATCGGAGATGAAGAAACGAAGCCTGCTTCGTGATCAGACCGCCGGCGGCTTCGTCCCACTGGTAGATATCCGAGATCAGACCGAAGGGGATGAGCGCATAGTTGTTGTACCAGCGGCTTCCGAAGGACAGCTTGTTGACAATGAGCTGGGAAGCCAGAAGGCCGATGGCCGGCTGACGGCAGTGGAAGGCAATGGGCGGAAAGAGATCCAGAACCAGCGGGCTGCCGCTTTGAACCTGCCGGCGCACCGACCATGTCCGAAGAAAGAGCGCAAGCTCGAAATTCTGGCGATCGGTTTCCGCGGCGACGGCGAAGTAGAGCGCCTGGCCGGAGAGCGACTTCGAGGACAGCCAGTGCTGCAGCTCGGTGGTGTTTAGATCAATATTGTGAGCGTGGATCTCCGGAGCCCAGATGAACGGCAGGGGGTAATTATCCCAAAGCATGCCGGGGCAGCGGGCGAGAAGCCTTTTTCGGAGATTTCCGGCATCGGGCGCGAGGATATCGATCCGGCAGCGGATATTTTCAGAATCAAGGAGATGGAAGGCTTCCTTCACAAGCCATTCGGCGACGGGGGAGCTGCCGAGAATGATGAAACGCAGCGTCGCGTCCTCGCCGGTTTTTAGATGGCGGACGGGATAGAAGAGCGGATGCCGGCCCAGAAGCTCCCAGGCTGCGCTGCGAGCCTCGTCGAGCAGGCTGATGCGCGGGGGCCGGTTCGCAAAGGCCGAGAGCGCCGTGTCCAGAAACGGCCCGAGAAAGTCGGACGGGCCGCGCACGATGGCGAAGAAACGGGTCGGGTCCATCTCGGAGCTATGCAGGACATCAAGAAATTCCAGAAGGTCGCTGAGATTCTTTTCCGGCGATTCGTCCCAGAAGAGGAGACGCTTTTCCGCGTCCGGATGGCTGCCGACGAAGGAACGCAGGCTTTCCCTGCGCTCAAACCAGTTGGAAGGGAGCGTCGAGAAGGCGGCGGCTGTCTCCTCATTCCGGCAGTTGGCCCAACAGAAGCCGGGATATTCGGAGATCGCCGGCTGTTTTGAGCGGTGGAAGGTAAAGGTCAGACGGGGATCCTGTTCAAGGGCCGCCAGCTTGCTGCCGTAGGAGGTGCTCCGCTTCAGGAAATCCTCGATCCGATGCTCCTGGCGAAGCTCCAGCTCCCCGCTGTCGGAAAGCGTGGAACACAGGTACTGCGCATCCCAGCAGAAGCTGATGTCCACGGCAGGCCGCATCTCGAGAATGCGGATGTAAAGCGCATAGATCTCCTGGCAATCTTCCGGAGACCGGTCTTTGCGGTCAAAAAGAGCCTGTGCCCGGATCAGAAGCTCCCGGGCGGCCATGTTGTTTTCCGCAAGAAGATGATCATTGGCCGGCTCTCCCCCGGATTCCGGCAGGGCTCCGAGAACGAGATCAAAAAAGTCGATGTTTTTGGCGTCAATCGGAGGGTTCCAGGCGGGAAGCGTCGAGGCGATGACGGTGAGGGACGTTAAAAGGATGGAGAGAGCCCGGAGGCTTTGGGTGGCCGAATGCCCGGCGGGCCGTTCGTTCGGAGGACATCTTTCGAGAAGGTTTTTTAAGCGCAGACA
>CACZBB010000273.1 GCA_902779245.1 uncultured Lachnospiraceae bacterium
CTTCCTGTTAGATTTTCTGGATTTGGACATTCTCCCAATTCCACATTTTATGGTTCATACACAGGATGATTTATGTCATTGGCCCGTGCCAAACAGCGAGTGTTTGGCACGGGAGTGACTTGTAACCCGAAGCATCCATTCTCCCAGCCCGAGCGCCGCAAAGATCAGCGGCGTGGACGCTAACTGCTGATAGCAAAAGAAATCATGAGCCATATAGGCGGCCGCGCAGCAGGCGATGGCCGCCGCATAGGGTACGCGAATCCGGTTTTTCACATTTCTCACCGCGGAAACGATGAAAATTCCCAGATACGCGGCTCCGCCAAACACTCCGAAATTAACAAATGCCGTCAGCCACTCATTGTGTGCATTTGTCAGAACAAGGCCGGGGTGGACCGCCCGGGTCCAGTCGGAAACAAAGCTTTGCACAACATGATAGAACTGATCCGCTCCGACTCCGAAAATCCCCCGCAGGGGATCTGCCCGAAAGAGCGCCAGATACGAGAGAACCGTATCGTGCCACACCGCGCCGCGGTTATGTCCCCACCGCCGGTTGAACCGCAGATAATTGTTCAGCGTCCGCATCGATACCGGCAGGATCCGCATCGAATTCAGTACAATATAAACGATCAGCAGCGCGGCGGCGCCGGCAGCGCATAGAAGGAAGATCCTTTTCAGCTTCCTTCCCGGCAAAACAGCGCGGTTTCCTCCCAGGCGCAGCCTTCGCGAAAGAAGCAGCCAGGCCGCGAAAACAGCCCCGACAGGGATCCACATCAGCGGATTCTGCGAAAGGAACACGGAGATCGACGCATCTTCCGCCTTCGCTCCCACCGCAAGCTGCGCGAGGCCCGCAAGGCGCCAGCAAAGCAGGATCTCCAGCAAAACGCCGAGGAGCTTTCTCAAGCACCCAAGATCATCCAGGGAAAAGACAAGGATCATCGACATCACTGCGAAAAGGGCCGCGTACGCGCTGTCCGAGCCCTGCACCACAAGGCAGACCGCGCTGACCGCCAGATGAATCCTTCCAAGCTTCCCCAGAGCGTCGGACCACGGAAAGTGCCAGACAAGAAAAATGCTGACCGCCAGAAAAACACTCAGATAGGAGGAGAAAAATGTCGCCTGCCCGATCGTCGAGAGGAAATCCCGTGTGCTTTTCATTCCCTGATACAGGCCGAAAATATCCAGCCCAAAGCGCTGCAGGATCCCGATCAGAAAGACCGCTCCGGAAGCCGTCAGGGACAGAACGACCAGCATCCGCAGGTGTTCTTTTTTAAAAAATCGGGAAACCGAAAAGTAAAGGAAAATAAAAAGAAGCTGAGAAGCCAGGCCCATGTTCCAGCCGGGATATCCCCACCAGAGCTCCGCTTTAAAGGGAGAGACAAGGCTTGACAGGACAAGTGAGATCAGATAGAGCAAAACAGCGATGTCCAGAGCGGACACATGCGCAGGCCTTGCGGTTCCTTCTCTCTTGCGCCTGCTCAGCAAAGACTGTCCCGCGCCAAAAACTGCCATGACAAATGTGACCGGGACGTAGCCCGGGATCGGGAGATAGCCGATCCGAAAGCCGTAGGATATCCCCATCAAAAAGCTGTATTTTATATATGAAGTATCTGCGTAGCCTGCCCTGAAAACAAAGGGATAGATCGCGGTGAGCAAACCGAGATACCCGGTCGTCAGCCATCCTGCGACGGAAAACCAGATGTTCTCCGCGCTGCCTCGCTTAACGGCTTTTTTCCTTGTCTCCATACGCCCCATCGCCTCTCCCTTTCCGGCCGGATCGTCACTGCCATACGGCATTTCGGCCGACGGGAAGCAGCACCCTGCTTCTCGTCGACCGAAATATTCTTTCGTTCTTTAATTTTTCACAACGACGGTGATTTCTTTCGTCACCGACCCGCACTTTACCTGAATCTTGCAGCCTCCTTTTTTCACGGCTTTAATCGTGATCGTTCCGTTCGAACTCACGGAAGCTGTCGCTACTTTTGCGTTCAGGCTCTTGACCGTAATGCTGTCTCCGGTCGATGCTTTTCCCGGCGAAGCGACAGCCTTAACCTTTGCCGTCGCGTTTTTCTCTGCCAGCTCTACCTTGTTCTTGGAAAGCTGGATCGTTTTCGTGTAAGCATATACCTTGACTTTCAGCTTCGCCTTCGCGCCAAGCTTGGAAGTGACCGTAACGATCACACTGCCGGCATTTTTCCCCGTAACGGTGATCTTTTTGCCGCTGAAGGAAACGGTCGCGATGCTCTTATCGGCGGAAACGACACTTTTGATCGCGGTATCATTTTTAAAGGAAACGGTAATACTTTGCACCTTGATCGCTACCGACGCTTTCTTTTTGCTGCCGTCCTTGGCCGTGGCCGTGATCGTGGCGCTTCCGGCCGCTTTCGCAGTTACCTTTCCGTTCTGATCGACGGTCGCGACTTTTGTATTGCTCGAGGTCCAGGTAACGGTTTTATTCGTCGCGTTGGCGGGCAAAACGGTCACTTTAAACGTTTTCGACTTCGAGGGCAGCATTGTCTGCGTCTTGTCCGGCACCAGGGTGATGGAATTAACTAAGACCTTCACGATCTTAAATTTCACGGTTTTTGTTACATTTGAATAATTACCTTTGCCGGTCACCCTGACCGTTGCGGTGCCGACAGACTTGTTTTTTTCGTACTTAACCTCATAGTCCCTGCCCGCCTTCAGCGTAATTCCGTCAAATGTGACCTTAACCGTGGGCTTGATCGCGCTGCCCGTATACGGCTGATCAGCGATCTTGGCGATCTGCGCATTGGAGAAGTTAGCCGGGAGGATCGCAAAGGTTCCGGACACGTTTCCGGAGTAGTTGCCGTCCGCCTTCGC
>CACZBB010000274.1 GCA_902779245.1 uncultured Lachnospiraceae bacterium
TGACGGGGAGCTTTCGTTACCATTCGGTTGTTTCTTCGAGCTGGCGGCTGATAT
Organism: uncultured Lachnospiraceae bacterium; assembly: GCA_902779245.1. GTDB lineage: Bacteria > Bacillota > Clostridia > Lachnospirales > Lachnospiraceae > Chordicoccus. Next base: position 55 of record CACZBB010000274.1, read on the forward strand.
CTCGTCCACCATACATGATACGAGCAATTGATACTGTCTCGGCTTCCATCTTCACGGTGTAAAAAACAAGATAGTTCTTCACGGGCAGAAAACGAATACCCTGACTGCGCCAAGGCTCATCTCTATACAAAGGATTTCGTTCCGGGAAATCTTCCAAGGAACGGACTTCAGACATGATTTTATCGGTTAAGGAACGAGCTGTTTCTGGGACAAGAAGCGTGTAGGCAATGTACTCATATATTTCACGCAGGTCTTGTCTTGCTGTGTGGGTGTATACAATTTTCATTTTCATACGCCGTATAAGCTCCTCATCTCGGCCTCCACTGCGTCAGCGGGGACAACTCGACCGGCCGAGATATCATCCATGCCCTTTTGGAGCTCTGCGTCAAATTGCTCCTTGGTCATGCTGCCAATGGAAACAGGAACGGATGCCGGGATTTTCATATCAAAGGGAATTCCACGCTGCATAACGACCTGCTTCAAGAACATGCCGATTGCGTTGGACATAGGGATCCCAAGCTGGTTCAGAATAGCCTCGGCCTTCTCCTTTGTCTCGGGATCAACACGAGTGAATACATTCGCTGTTCTGGTTGCTGATCTTGTCATGATAAACACCTCGCTTTCAAAGGACTATAGGTAGTATAACACATTTGCTTGCTAATAGCAATCTATTTACAATCTTTTTTGTTTACAGAAGGGAGGCGCTATCGTGGCAAACAGGATTCGCGGGATCACCGTCGAGATTGGTGGCGACACAACGAAACTTGAAAAGGCGCTAAAAGGTGTCAACAGCAAGATCCGAAACACGCAGTCCCAGCTAAAGGATGTGGAGAAGCTCCTAAAAATCGACCCCGGCAACACCGAGCTTCTTTCCCAGAGGCAGAAGCTCCTTGCCGACGCGGTCTCCGAGACAAAGCAGAAGCTTGAAACCCTAAAGACCGCGGCGGAACAGGCGAACAAGGCACTCGCAAGCGGCGATATTTCTAAGGAGCAGTATGACGCGCTCCAGCGCGAGATCATTGAGACCACAAAGGAACTAAAGAACCTTGAGGACCAGGCGCGGGAGTCCGGGACGGCCCTGCAGAAGCTCGCCGTAAAGGGCGAGAAACTGAAGGACGTCGGGGACGCCGTATCCGGGGCCGGAAAGAAACTCCTTCCCGTGACCGCGGCGGTCACTGGCCTTGGCGCCGCGGCGGTAAAGACCACCGCAGACTTCGATGCCGGCATGAGCAAGGTGGCCGCTATCTCTGGGGCGACCGGGGAGGAGTTGGACGCCCTCCGGAAGAAGGCCCGTGAGATGGGGAGCAAGACGAAGTTCTCGGCTTCCGAGGCGGCCGCCGCGATGGAGTACATGGCGATGGCCGGCTGGAAGACGGAGGATATGCTGGGCGGCATCGAGGGCGTCATGAACCTTGCCGCCGCTTCCGGGGAGAGCCTGTCCACCACCTCCGACATCGTGACGGACGCGCTGACGGCCTTCGGGCTGACCGCGAAGGACTCCGGTCACTTTGCGGATGTGTTGGCCGCCGCAAGTTCGAACGCCAACACGAACGTTTCCATGATGGGCGAGACCTTTAAATACGCCGCGCCCATCGCTGGCGCGCTTGGGTTCTCGGTAGAGGATACGGCGGAGGCCATCGGCCTTATGGCGAACGCGGGCATCAAGAGCTCGCAGGCCGGCACGTCGCTCCGTACCATCATGAACAGCCTCGCCGGGGAAGTGAAGTTCTGCGGTAAGGAGCTGGGGGAAGTCACCATTGAGACCACGAACGCGGACGGCTCCATGCGGGACCTCTCCGACATCCTTGCGGACTGCCGGGTGGCGTTTTCGAAGCTCTCTGAGTCAGAGCAGGCATCGGCGGCCGGCGCACTTGTTGGGAAAAACGCGATGTCCGGGTTTCTCGCCCTCATGAACGCGGGGGAGGCGGACGTTAAAAAGCTCTCCAATGCGATCAGCACCTGCGATGGTACATCCGAAGAGATGTCGGCGACCATGCAGGACAACCTCGGCGGGCAGCTCACCATCTTAAAATCCCAGCTGGAGGAACTGGCGATCTCCTTCGGGGAGATGCTGATGCCGGTCATCCGGGATATCGTCGGGTGGCTCCAGGGACTTGTGGATAAGCTAAACAGCATGGACGAGGGCACCCGGAAAACGATCCTCACGGTCGCGGCATTTGCGGCGGCTGCCGGACCGGTCCTGATTATCGTCGGGAAGATCATCTCCGCGGTTG
>CACZBB010000275.1 GCA_902779245.1 uncultured Lachnospiraceae bacterium
AAATTATAGTTTGTCGCTGACCTGCGTTTTGCCATCGCCCGCAGGGCGATTTCATTGCAAAACGCCTTCGTTTCTGGTCACCGTGTGACCAGAAACAAATTTTAAGAGGAGTATCAGAACCATGAAACGAAAGATTTGCGCGATGATCCTGGCCGGCGTTCTGGCGGCTGGTCTTGCCGCCTGCGGCGGGGCGGGTGCTTCGTCCTCCGGCACCGTTTCCTCTTCGGCCGAGAGCCGTCATTCGGACGATTCCCCGGCGGACAGCAAGGCTGACAGCAGCAAAACCGATGTCTCTACGGATTCTTCGGCGCCGGATCCCGAGAAAGCCGCTGTCCGCGGGTCGTCGCTTTCGGCCTTCACGGAGGTCACCTCCGTCGAGGAAAAAGAGGAAATTGAGAAAGCGCTGAACCTCGCAAACATGAAAAATACCGAATGGACCTTTGACAAGAATAACTACGCCTGGATCCTGGCTCCGGTCACGGCGGTCCGCTACCCGGAGATCGAGGACGAGCAGGGGGTTTCCGTATGCGTGCCGGCAGCGTATGTCCAGGGCATCGATACCGATGGGGATGGTAAGGCGGATGTTCGCGCGGACAACTATCAGAAAGCGGTCGTGGGAAAGCTGGTTATCAATCCCTGGGGGCAGGTCACCCCGAGGGCCGGGCTGATCTATACGGCAGACACGGCGCCGACGATCTTTACGACCGGCGCGGAGGGATATGGCGAGCTGAAGAACCCCATGGCCACGGCGAAATATGCCTCGAACGGCTATATTTCGGTGGCCTGCGGCAACCGCGGGAAGCAGTCGACGGCACAGGATGCCGATGGAAACGTTTATTTTTCCGGCAACTCGCCGGCCTGCCTTGTGGATCAGAAGAATGCCATCCGCTTTGTGAAATACAACATGCTTCTCGGAAACCTGCCGGGCAGCGTGAACCATTTTGTGACCACCGGAGGCTCGGGCGGCGGCGCGTTCGCGGTGATGGCGGCGGCTTCCTCCAACAACCGTGAATTTTATGACTATGAGATTGAATCCGGCGCGGTCGGTGTTTATCGGCGCAAGGACGGCGGCTACAGCACCTCCGTCTCCATTGAGGGCGTGAACCATGATCTCTCTGACGGCGTCTGGGGAACGATCGCCTACAGTCCGGTCGCCTCTCTCGCCGAGGCTGACCTCGCCCAGGCTTTCGAATACTGGCTGGACGCGGATTTCACCTTCGAATCGGATTTCCAGGAGGCGCTGGCCGGGAATCTTGCCGAGGCGTACGCGGATTATGTCAACCGACAGAGATTTAAAGTGTCCGAGGAGCTTCTGGGGAAGGATCTCGACGGAGACGGGCTTCTTGAAAGCGTCGTTCCGCTGAGCATTGACTTTGACGAGGTCGCTTACGCGAAAACGCGCGGCTACGGAGGCTCATACCTTGACCTGTATCTGGCGGAATTTGTCGAAAACCTTCAGTGGACGCTGGATAACCTGAGCTATGCGCAGGACTGGACCTGGTTTGATGCCAAGGGCGCCCGTATTCCGGACTGGACTGCCCGCAGCATGTCTTTGCAGGACAAGGCCAGGGCTTTCCTTGAAGGCCGTTATGCCCGCGGGACTTCGGAAAAGGCAAAAAATGGGGACGGACAGCCCGGGGCGGCGAAGGAGAAAAACACCGGGACTTCCGCGGATTACGCCGACTTTGCGGAAATGCTGAAGGCCTATGAGGCGGATATCTCTGCGGTCAAGGCCGGCGACCGTTACGGCAAAAACATTGTAAACCTCTATGACCCCATGAATTATATTGGGATCCAGAGCACCGAGAACCCGACGTGGGCGCGAATCGTCATGGGAGCGGAAGAGGGAGATATGCCGCTTTTTGCCTCGCTGAACCTTCAGCTGAAATGGCTGTCCGCCGGAACGGACGCGGCGCTTGAGTGGCAGTGGGACGGAGGCCATGTGCCTGACGAGATTCTGGGAGAATCCCTCCCGCTGTATGTCGACAAGATGTATGGAAAGCATACGGGCGTTAAGAGTGCGGAGGGCGGGAACATGCCGCTCGAGGTGACGAAACCGGCCCCGCAGCCGGCAGGCAACGGCACCGCCGGCGCGCCGACAGGCCGGAATATTTCCTCGTGGGTCAACCACGAGAACCTCTCGAAGGTTTCCTTCACGCTCGCCGACGCGGCCGCTTACCGCTCGGCCGGCGCCTTCAAGGAGGTTCCGGGCTTCGATACCATCGACGTCGGGCGGGAGTGCTCCGTGTTCGGCGATTCCGGTAAGGATGCCCGGCACTGGAACG
>CACZBB010000276.1 GCA_902779245.1 uncultured Lachnospiraceae bacterium
ATAATTATATGGTTCATACACAGGCTGATTTATGTCGCTGGCCCGTGCCAAACAGCGAGTGTTTGGCACGGGAGTGACTTGTAACGGTTGTATGCATTTGCCGTGAAAAAATATGCTTTGGGGGCTTGACAAGCGGCGGCGGGCGTGGTATCTTTCATATCAATTCAGTAAATTAAACCGTTGAAGCGGAGATAACGTCTGGTATGCCTTTACAGAGAGCCTGCGATGCTGAGATGCAGGCGTGAAACAGCCAGGCAAATGGACCGCGGAGGGCGCAGGGAAATGTGTTTTTCACAGAGTATTCTGCGACGCGAAGGCAGGCGTTACGTGCCGGGGATATGCAGGTATCCCGCTAAGCGCATGGGCAATCCATGAATCAGGGTGGCACCGCGGATGATTATTCGCCCCTGGCAGAGTCAAAGGGCTCTGTCAGGGGCTTTTTCTTTGCGGAATGTCCTTCGCCTGCGGTGTAACATTAACGGAGCAAAGGAAGGGGGTACATATGAAATTTTTGCCGGGCATGACGGAGATTCTGAGGATCGCGAAAGACGGCAGGTACAACGTGCTGCCGGTCAGCACGGAGCTGTATTCGGATTTCACCACGCCGATCGAGGCGCTTCGCAGACTGAAAAACATCTCGACGCACACGTATCTTTTGGAGTCGGCCGTGGCGAATGAAAAATGGGGACGGTACACGTTTCTGGGCTATGACCCGAAGATGGAGATCACCTGCCGGAACGGCGAGGTGCGGACCGACAATCTTCGGTTCCGCACGGAGGATCCGTCCGCGTTCCTCCGGCAGGTCCTGGACGGCTACCGAAGCCCGCGGTTCTCTTATTTGCCGTCCTTTACCGGAGGGCTCGTCGGATACTTCGCCTTCGACTACCTCCGCTACAGCGAGCCGACGGCATTTGTCGAGACAGAGGACAATGAGGCCTTTAAGGATGTGGATCTGATGCTCTTTGACAAGGTCATCGCCTTCGACCATGTGCGGCAGAAAATCATTCTCATCGTCAACATGTCCCTCGATGATCCCGCGGCGGGCTACAGCAAGGCGGTCCTGGAGCTGCTGCATATGGCGGACATCCTCCGGAACGGCGAGCGGAAGCAGGAACCCCGCGGCAAGCTTCTCGGGGAGGTCGCCCCGCTCATTAACCGGAAAGCCTACTGCGCGATGGTGGAGAAGGCGAAGGCCGGAAAGCCTACTGCGACATGGTGGAAAAGGCGAAGGGATATATCCGCGAAGGCGATATCTTCCAGATCGTGCTCTCGAACCGGCTGAGCGCGCCCTTTGAGGGGAGCCTGCTCAACGCCTACCGGGTGCTCCGCACGATCAATCCCTCCCCGTATATGTTTTATTTTTCGGGGACGGACGTGGAGGTGGCCGGGGCCTCGCCGGAGACGCTGGTGAAGCTGGAGGACGGCGTACTGCATACCTTCCCCCTGGCCGGGACAAGGCCGCGCGGGAAGACGGATGAGGAGGACGAGGCACTGGAAAAGGAGCTTCTGCAGGATGAAAAGGAGCTTGCGGAGCACAATATGCTCGTGGATCTGGGACGGAACGATCTTGGAAAGATCAGCCGCTTCGGGACGGTCTGGGTGGAGAAGCTCCGCAGTATCGAGCGGTATTCGCACGTCATGCACATCGGCTCTACCGTCCGCGGCGAGATCCGGGAGGACTGTGACGCGCTGAGCGCGATCGAGGCCGTGCTGCCCGCGGGGACGCTCTCCGGCGCGCCCAAGATCCGGGCCTGCCAGCTGATCGGCGAGCTGGAGAATAATAAGCGCGGGATCTACGGGGGCGCGATCGGATACATTGACTTTACGGGCAATATGGATACCTGCATCGCGATCCGGATCCTTTATAAGAAAAACGGGCAGGTCTTTGTGCGGAGCGGCGCCGGGATTGTGGCGGACTCGGATCCGGAGAAGGAGTTCGAGGAGTGCATGAACAAGGCAAAGGCTTCGCTGAAAGCCTTAGAGCTCGCGGAGGTGGAGGTATGATCCTGCTCATCGATAATTACGACAGCTTTTCTTACAATCTGGTTCAGCTTGTCGGCGAGATTGATCCGGACATCCGGGTGATTCGAAACGATGAGCTGACCGTGCCGGAGATCGGGGCGCTCCGGCCGGAAAGGATCATCCTCTCGCCCGGCCCGGGCCGCCCGGAGCAGGCGGGCGTGATCATGGAGGTCGTCAGAGAGCTCGGCTCCGAGATCCCGATCCTCGGCGTCTGCCTCGGACACCAGGCCATCTGCGCGGCCTTCGGCGCGACGGTTACCTACGCGAAACGCCTGATGCACGGAAAGCAGTCCCTTGTGCATTTTGACAAATGCAGCCCGATCTTTGCCAAATGCCCGGAGACGGCGCTGGTGGCGCGGTATCATTCGCTGGCGGCGGACCCGGCAACAATGCCGGAATGTCTGAAGGTCACCGCGGTCACGGAGGACGGCGAGGTGATGGCCGTGCAGCATCGGCAAATGCCCATTTACGGGGTGCAGTTTCATCCGGAGTCGATCATGACCCCGGACGGGAAGGCGATGCTGGAGGCCTTTTTAAAGGCCTGACTCGCGAAGTTCCTTCGAGGGAGCCGGGCAAGTCACGCGGAAGGATGAAAATGCTGCTTTTTGTGTTTTCGTTTCTGGTCACACGGTGACCAGAAACGAAGGCGTTTTGCAATGAAATCGCCCTGCGGGCGATGGCAAAACGCAGGTCAGCGACAAACTATAATTTTGGCACGGGAGTGACTTGTAACGTGTTTTCATCCTTCCGGGCCTGATTGCTTCAGCCTGTTCGGAAGGACGAAAAAGGTAGAATTCCTGAGGCAATCCTTCCGGGTATGGTACGCCGTATGGGATGGAAGGATGAAGATGAGAGAATTCCCGAAACAATCCTTCCGGGTGTGAATGTCCGCGCTGGATGGTAGGATGAAAGTGAGTAATTTCTTGAAAAAATCCTTCCAGGCGCGGTACGCCGCATGGGATAGAAGGATGAAGGTGAGAAATTTCTTGATGAGAGATGAGATTGGAGGTATTTATGATCAGAGAAGCGATTGCGAAGGTTGTTGCCAAGGGGGATCTTACGTACGGCGAGGCGTATGCCGTGATGAACGAGATCATGAGCGGGGAAACCACCCCGACACAGAACGCGGCCTTTCTGGCGGCCCTTTCCACGAAAAATGCCCGCGCGGAGACAACGGATGAGATCGCGGGCTGCGCGGCGGCGATGCGCGACCACGCGACCCGCGTCGAAACGGGAATGGAGCTCTTCGAGATCGTCGGCACCGGCGGCGACCATGCCCAGAGCTTCAATATCAGCACGACCTCGGCGCTGGTGGCGGCGGCCGCGGGCATGAAGGTCGCCAAGCACGGCAACCGCGCGGCCTCCTCCCAGTGCGGGACGGCAGACTGCCTGGAGGCACTGGGCGTGAACATCCTGCAGAGTCCGGACCGCTGCCGTGAGCTCCTTTCGGAGGTCGGGATGTGCTTCTTCTTCGCGCAAAAATACCACACGTCCATGAAGTATGTCGGGCCGATCCGCAAGGAGCTGGGGTTCCGCACGGTTTTCAATATCCTCGGACCTCTCACGAACCCGGGCAGTCCGTCCATGCAGCTTCTGGGCGTGTACGACGATTATCTCGTGATGCCGCTTGCCCAGGTTCTGACAAATCTCGGCATTCAGCGGGGGATGGTGGTCTACGGCCAGGACAAGCTCGACGAGATCTCCATGAGCTCGCCGACGACGATCTGCGAGATCCGGGACGGGTGGTACAAAACCTACGTGATCCGGCCGGAGGATTTTGGCTTCACGACCTGCCCGAAAGAAGAGCTTCGGGGCGGCACCGCCGCGGAGAATGCCGCAATCACGCGGGCGATTCTCTCGGGCGAGAAGGGTCCGAAGCGCGACGCGGTGCTCCTCAATGCCGGCGCGTCCCTTTATATAGGAAGAAAAGCCGCCTCCATGAAGGAGGGCGTTGTCCTCGCGGGAGAGATCATCGATTCCGGAAAAGCGCTGCAAACGCTCGAAAAGTTTATCGAGGTCAGCAACCGGCCGGAAGCGTGAGAAATTGTGCGGGATCGGCTTCCACATCCCGGCTCGGAACAATAACGATATAATCCGTGCAGATTGTCTGAGAAGCTTATTCCCAGAGGTATTTATAAGAGGAGATAGATCATGTCGATTTTAGATGAGCTGGCGGAGCATGCGCGGGAGAGAGTGCGCGCGGCGAAGATGCGCATACCGTTATCGGAGATCCGGCGGACGGCGGAGTATCTGCCGCACGGGGAATTTGCCTTTGAAAAGGCGCTTCAAAAACCCGGGCTTTCCTTTATCTGTGAATGCAAAAAAGCCTCCCCGTCCAAAGGTCTGATTGCCCCGGATTTTCCGTATCTGGAGATTGCGAAGGATTACGAAAGGGCCGGGGCGGACGCGATCTCGGTCCTCACGGAGCCGAAATGGTTTCTCGGAGACGACCGCTATCTTCGGGAGATCGCGGCGGCGGTGAAGGTTCCGTGCCTTCGCAAGGATTTCACGGTCGACGAATACATGATCTACGAGGCGAAAAGCCTCGGCGCGTCGGCGGTGCTGCTCATCTGCTCGCTTCTCGATGCCGGGGCTCTGAAAGCTTATCGGGAGCTTTGCGACGATCTGGGATTGGCGGCGCTCGTGGAAACCCACGACAAGGCGGAGGTGGTGGCGGCTCTGGATGCCGGAGCGAGAATCCTCGGCGTCAACAACCGGAACCTCAAAGATTTTTCGGTGGACACGGAAAACAGCCTAAAACTCCGCGAGCGCGTCCCGAGGGAGGTCCTTTTCGTCTCGGAAAGCGGCATCCGGAACGCGGCGGATATTGTACCTCTGAAAAATGCCGGGGTTGACGCAGTGCTTGTCGGCGAAGCCCTCATGCGGGCCGAAG
>CACZBB010000277.1 GCA_902779245.1 uncultured Lachnospiraceae bacterium
TTCAGCTTCTCAAAAAGCGCCGAAACCTGGTCCTCGAACTGGATAATGATATTTGACGAGATGTTCCGGGAACGCTCCGTGGACAGAATCTGGATGAAATCATCCGGGAGCGCGATATTGGCGAATTCATCGAACCACACCTCGACCGACACCGGCAGACCCCCGCCGCATTCAAAGTCCGCCTGGTAATAAAGCTCCTGGAAGAGCTGCGTGTAGAACATCCCGATGATGAAGTTGTACGTCTTATCATTGTCAGGGATGACCAGGAACACCGCCGTCGGACTCTTCCCGTCAAAATGCACACCCCTGCCAAGCTCCGGAATATTCATGTCGTCGTCATCAAGGACGGACAGGACATCCTCCTCCTGCAGGAACGCAAGACGCGCATTTGCCGAGATGACTATGGAACGGACCGTGTCCACCGCGCCCTTGCGGACTTTTTCATAGGAAATCCGTGCTGGGTGGTTTTCATCGAGGGCGTACATCTTCTCGTCAAGCTCCGTCACCTCGTCATCGTTTTCAGGGATCTTCGCCTCCTTGATCAGCTCCATCACCTTGCGGAAGCTCTGCTGTCCCTTCGGATACTGCATCCAGACATAATAAAAAAGCGACATAAGGAACATAGATTCGGCTTTCTCCCAAAACGGATCACTTTTATTTGCCCCTTTGGGAGTCGTATTGCTGATCAGATTCGTGACCAGTTTGATAATGTCGATACTCTTCCGGATATACCGGAACGGATTATAATGGCCCTGCATATTGATGAGGTCCAGGACCTCGATCTTCACGCCTTTCGTCATCAGGAAGTTGGCATTGTCCCGGAGGATCTCCCCTTTCGGATCCGTAAAGACCTTGGTAACCTTGCCGTTTACGCCATTTTCCGGCTCAAGAAGGTTCGGCGTGACGATGCATTTTGTTTTCCCGGCCCCGGAGCCGCCAAGGATCAGGACATTATTATTTCTCTTGGTGAACCTGTCACGGGAAATCCGGACATTTTTTGAAACGATCTTGTTGTCGCGGGCCTTCCGGTTCCTGTATTTCCGGTTAACCTCCCCGGGCGTCGCGAAACGTGCCGTGCCGTATTCCCGGCCATGCTCGAAAGCGTGCTTTTCCGAGATGAGGAGCAGGCAGAGGATCCCGCCAACGAGGGCGGAGAGCCCGAGAAAACGACCCGTCCACTCCGTAACCACAAATGGAAAAGGATTTCGAAGCCGGGACAGTACATTCGCCAGCCACTCCGCCCCGGAAGGCTTCCCGCAGGCTCCCATGCAGTAACCAAGGTAGAGACAGGCGGCGAGGATGGCCGCGCAGAGAAAGACCGTAACGCCCTTCCCGGATTGGTTTGTGTTTCTCATGGTTCCGGTCCCCCGCTACCTTCTCAGGGCGCTTTTCAGGAACTCCGTGAGGCTCCCCGATGGATCATTGCCCAGCGTAAGGCGCAGGTTCTGGCCTCTTTCCGAAACGGCAGCTTTAAGGTTTTTGACCGCCTTAAGGTTCTTTTCCCGCGAGGTCGTCAGGGCTTTTGCGAAGCTGGAGATCCTGGCTTCCTGCTGCTTCGTAAGATCCCCCTTGTCAAACACATAGGCATTTGCCGAAACATCCAGGACCGGTTGGTTCAGACGGTTCACCATGGCGACCGCCCGGTTCGGCACAAAGGCCGCAAGGTTCCCGCCGCCCGGTATGTCGAGGATATACCCATATTCGGTCCTTGCGATCACGTTCCCATTGTCCACGGTAATACCTGCGCCGGTGAAGATCTTTCTCTTCTTATCAACAGAATGGAAAAATTCCTTCTTCTTTTCCAGGTTAAAGCTCCTCAGGATCTCACTGCCCGGGATCGACTCTCCTGTCGGCTGGCCGCTTTTCCCGCACCGGGCATATTGCTTTTCCGGATCGATGCCGACCGCGAGATTCCCCGGCGTGATCGTCCGGACCGGATCCTCCGGGGACAGTAAGAAGTGGACCTTTCCCTGCGTCCCCGGCACGCGGACGACCGCTTGCCCGAACGCGGGATCCTCCTTATATAAAACCTCATTGACACTGATCTCCTTGAAGCGTTTTTTATCCGCTCCGTCGTTTCCGGTCCTTCTTTTTTTTTGAGCGTTCTTTTTCGCATTATCCCGTTCCCCGGCAAGCTCTTCCCGGACACCCTCCTCCAGCGCGGCCATTTCCTTTGTCGGCAGTTCGTCATCGCCAAACGCGGTCCTTGCGTATTCTTCCTCCCCGATGACACGTCGTTATAGGCGCGAAGGAAAATGTTGAAAACGGGAAGGTCATTTGCCGAAAAGCAGAACTGCGTCTTCCCATCCTCCAGGTTAAAATCCGGAAGCTGGCTAAAGAGCAGGCCGGATTTCTTCGCGACCGCCCGGATCTTTTTCAGCATGTCTTTGTCCTGCGTCCCGATCTCGAAATAGGCCAGGTTATCGCCTTTGATGTTCAAAAGACGCCGATAGTTCGTCCGGCCATGCCATTTGCCATAATAGATAGCGTTCCTCACCCGCATAGCCATGATGGCTGCTTTGGCGGAAAATTCACCGCCGAAGACAATGGCCTTTCCTCCCAGGACCAGGATGTTCACGATCAGGTTGGCGACCGTTGTTGTTGTCGCCGCCGCTGCCTGGGCCGTGGACCGCGCCGCGTCGATCAGTGCCGTCTCCTCCGACATTTTCCGTTTCCTCCTTTTCCGCCGCTTCCAGAATCTCTTTTCGCCTCGCCCAAAAGCTCAAAGACCGGCCGTTTCCTGCCGTTGGGGAGCGTCTCGCAGGGATATCCCACAAAATACTTCCCGTCCGTGTTCTGACATAAACGGAGGTTTTCGAATTTCACCCCGGTTCGGTTATGCGTTGCCGTCACATCCGCCAGAACCATGCCGCCATTCCCGCGTTTCTGGTATTCATAGGTGAACTCGCTCTTGATTAGCAGCGCTTCTTTGGCTGCCGCGATCATCGCCTTCCGCACCTCCTCCATAACGGATGGCGGAAGGCGGACCGGCCGTTCCCAGCCTCCCGGCGTTTTTATGGAGGGAAGGGCGCAAACCATTTTGTCGTTTACACACAAAAGTTTGCACCCATGGAGGGTAATCATCCCGTCGATCGTCACATCCCCCATATAAAGCAGAGCCCCGGCTCCCACACAGCGCATTTTTGCTTCCACTTCCATATCTTTGCGTCCTTTACAAATGTAGTTCACCCGCCGCATGA
>CACZBB010000278.1 GCA_902779245.1 uncultured Lachnospiraceae bacterium
CTTCATTTCCGCAATCTTGCCGATCGCGATGCCCTGATAAGCGGCCTTGCCAGAGTATTTTTCCATGTGGGACTCCTTTTTACAGGTATTTTCTGTCAAATGGACATAATTTGACAGCTACAACGAGGTTCTTTGTTTCATTATATGCCAAATTGCTCAGCCCTGCAACTATATTTTTTGTATAATTTGCCAAAATAAACCGCCGCGCCGCCGGAGATATCCGGGCCGCGCGGAAATATCGTTTGCATTTTTCCTGAAATGCGGATATACTGAACGGAAACAATCGAAAGGAGGCTGCTGTATGTTCTTAGCGGAAAACGGCCGTGTCATCGGCTGCCTGATCGGCGTTATCGTCATGCTCGTCGCTCTTTATTTTCTCTGGCGCTCCTTCCATCGCCAGGACCGCTGCACGGTTTCCGTGAAGGCCGTTGTCGTCGAGGTCCGCGAGGAGGAGGTCGAAACCGTCAGCGAAGGCGTACCGATCAGCTCCACCTCCTACGTGCCGGTCTTCGAGTTCCGTCTGCCGAACGGGCGGCTTGTCGCGGCCGAGGGGAATTTCGGCAGCGCGGCCCCGGGCTATGAGGTCGGCCAGACCGTCGACCTGCTCTACAACCCGGAAAATCCGAGGGAGATCGATGTCCCCCGGGACAGCCGGAAGATTACCTTTATCTTTATCGGCCTTTTTGCCCTCGGCGCGATCGGCTTCGTTTACAGCTTCTTTTTCCTGCATTAAACAACAGATAACGTAAGAAGCCGCGCGCTGCCGAAGGCGTCGCGAGGCTTTGTGAATAAAACCGCCGGAGCGGGCTGACGGCCCGTCCCGGCGGTTTTCGCATCGGTCGGATCCGTCGCGTCCCTGCCTTAATCGGGCATGGGCGCGACGATTTTATTATACACCTTTCGGAAAAAGAGGATCGAAATGATGACGGAGACGACCTCCGCGATCGGAAATGCCCACCAGACGTAAATAACATTTCCAAGGAGCGAAAGCAGGTACGCCGCCGGGATCAGGACGCCGAGCTGCCGGAGCACGGAAACGATCAGCGAGTAGATGGACTGGCTGAAGGCCTGGAAGATCGAACCCATGACGATGGCGACGGCCGCCAGCGGAAAATGCAGGCTGATGATCCGGAGCGCGGGAACGCCGATGCGGTACATCTCCTCCGAAGCTCCGAAGAGGCCAAGGATCGCCTCCGGGAAAAGGCACAGGATCAGTGTTCCGACGGCCATGATCCCGATGGCCAGGAGGATCGCAAAGCGCAGGGCTTCGTTGATCCTCGCTTTTTTCCTGGCTCCGTAGTTGAAGGCCAGGATCGGCACAAGCCCATTGTTCAGGCCGAAGACCGGCATAAAGAAGAAGCTCTGGATCTTAAAATATACCCCGAAGACCGCCACGGCCGTTTCCGAGAAGACGCTGAGGATCAGGTTCATCAGATAGGTCATCACGGAGCCGATGGCCATCATGAGGATCGTCGGAAAGCCGACGATATAAATCGTCCGTATCGTCTTCCAGTGGAAACGGAAGATCTTTCGGAAGGAGAAGGTGATCTCCGGATTCTTTTTCAGGTTAAAGGTCAGCCCTACGAGCGCGGCGACGCACTGGCCGATCACCGTCGCGATGGCCGCGCCGGCGACCTCAAGCCTCGGAAAACCGAAGAGCCCGAAGATCATGATCGGGTCGAGAATGATGTTGATCAGCGCCCCGGTCATCTGCGAGATCATGCTCAGGACCGTCCGCCCCGTCGACTGCAAAAGCCGCTCAAACATGATCTGAAACAGCAGCCCGGTGGAGAGACACATCACGATCTGAAGATACTGGGTACCGTAAGCGGCCGTCGCGGCCACCTTCGTCTGGGTAGCGATGAACGCCCTCGCGCCGAAAAGTCCTACCAGGAGGAAAATGGCCGCGTTGAAGATTGTGAGGAGGATGCTTGTATTGGCCGCCCGGTCAATATAGGTCTTGTTTTTCTCCCCCAGCGCCTTCGAGAGCATGGCGTTGACGCCGACGCCCGTGCCCGCGCCCACGGCGATCATGAGATTCTGCAGCGGCATGGCGTAGGTGACGGCCGTGAGAGCCTCCTCGCTGATCCGCGAGACAAAAAGGCTGTCCACGACGTTGTACAGCGCCTGCACCAGCATGGATGCCATCATCGGCAGAGCCATGGTAACCAAAAGCCTTTTTACGGGCATCACGCCCATCTTATTTTCCCCAATCTGTGCAG
>CACZBB010000279.1 GCA_902779245.1 uncultured Lachnospiraceae bacterium
GCCGACCTGAAAGGCGATGCCCAGCATAACGGTGCATCCGATCAGCATGTAAACCGAGATCTGCACGGGGCGACTCAGCTTCTCGCACGTGTAAACGATGCAGGGAAGGCCGAAACCGAGTCCGATCCCCAGGCTGCCGAGCGCCATTTTCGTGACGGAATAGCCGGAGGCGGAATAGACGCCGCCCATGTTCAGGTCCGCGATCAGGGTGCTCAGCAGAAACAAAAACGAGGAGATCGCCACCGTCGTTTTGGTCCGGCGGAGCATAAAGGCGATGCCGTCATTCATTTTCATTGTTCTCTCCTCCTAGATATGCACTTCTTCCCTCGCAATACCGCTTTGATCTGAATATACACTATCGTTCCCTCTTCCAGCTTTCTTTCCCGGACGCTCGGATAGATTGGCGCTCTGAACTTATCCCCGATCCGCATCTTGTCCATATCGATCATTGCTGTATTCACCTCTTTTGACGATTTGTTCGCCATTGTAACGCGGCATACGAGCAATGTCATTGAACTGGTAGTTTACTTTCAGTCGGTTTGTAAGAAGGAGAAGGAGCCTGCATTTCTGCAGGCTCCTCCATTTCTGAGGAAACGAAAAGGATAAAGGGAGAAATCGTGGTATTCCTGTTTAGTCAAAATAGCGTTTGTAAATCAGCTTCGCATCTTGGTCCAGTTCTTTCTTGACGTCAACTCTGTTCTCTCGGATCGTTTGTCTGATCTGTTCTTTATGCGCACGGAATCCGTCCGTATGATACAGCCCGTATTGAACGTGAAGTCTTGCGAGGTTTTCAATCTGCTTGTGCACATCCCTGATAATCTCCTGTCGCTCCATGCAGGCCTCCCTTCAGCATTAGCAAATCCTACTATCATCTTCATTAAATACTGTATCATGCCGTTTCTGCACAGGGCAAGATGGGAAAATGCCGAAAATAGCAACTGAAAACTATGTAATATGTTGGTATTACAATATTTTTAAACGATTTTTTGAACTTTTTCTTTGTTTTGCATCTCGTTCAGGCTGTTTCCCCATGTCATTCAGCTTACGAGTACAACTCCGGGCTAGTCGTTAGTTTACATAATCTTGTTTTATAAAACTATGGCCTCAAAAACAACCCGCCAATCTCATGGTTTTCTGCCCCAAGTAGGGCCCTCTAATCCGCCCTCCCCTTACCTTTTATTAGTGATTACAGTCGATAGTTTACTACCAAAAGGACACCACTATTTCTCTTCGAAAAACGGCTATCGGAGGCTCGTCCCAGAATTGAGGATGTCTCAACCGCTGATTTCCCTAGTATTTGCCCAAAAAAGTACCCAAAAACGACGAAAACGCGTTAAAGTCATGGTAGACTTTAACGCGTTTACACATGGTGGAGAGTGGCGGACTCGAACCGTCGACCTTCCGCGTGTGAGGCGGACGCTCTAACCAGCTGAGCTAACCCTCCAAAGCCCGTTTATGATACCATATCCTTTCCCGCATTTCAAGAGGAAATTTTCGCGGCGAAGGCGCAGCGAAAAAACGAGCTGTTCCGTCCCGTCTTGCATTTGCCGGAAGAGCGGTGTAATATGGAAGAAACCCGGCGGGACGCCGCCCCGCGCGCCGGGGTCCGAAAGCGAAAGCCGCCCCGGGCTTTCCCGTGCCGAAGAACGCGCGCACTTGGCCGAAAGGAGAAAAAACGATGGCTCTGTTCTCTTTCAAATCCGCGAAAAAGGTCTCCGCTCCTCCCTTCGATCCCGCGGCGGAGGAGCCTGCGATCCGCTGCAGCATCTGCACGGGCGAACAGGTGGCGGGCTTCCGCGACCGGCGCACCGGCCATTTCCGCGAGGTGACGCTCATCAAAACGCCGAAGGATCTCGAGACCTTCAAAAAGGACTACGGCGTCGAGGATCTCAAGAAGATCTTCTGACGCGGAATTCACAATTCCACATACATTTATTCACAGTTTATCCATTGCTTTCCGGGGCAGTCTGTTATAATAGGCTCACCAAGGCAGATACTAAATTCAGATAAAAGGAGAAACGAACATGGATAAGAAGAGTGTCAACGACATCATGGAAAACCTCAAGTCCCTCGTCAAGAAGGGCAACGTCTCCCGCATCGTCATCGCCAAGGATGACAAAGAGCTGGTCAACATCCCCGTCAACGTCGGCATCGTCGGCGGCGTCGTGGGTCTGGCCGCCGCGAAGTGGGTCGTGATCGCCGCCG
>CACZBB010000280.1 GCA_902779245.1 uncultured Lachnospiraceae bacterium
CCTATGATCCAGCACGACATAATATATAACGTAGTTTTTACATATATCGGGTAGTACGGATTCTCCCTTGCCCTTGTTGATGGATAAAATAAGCCCTCCACAGAGGGCTTTACACACTTCATCTGATGCGTCAGCGCCATGAAAAAAGCCCACTGCGCCTGGCAATGGGCTCCGTCATCATATTTACAAGGCTTCTCAGGCTTTCGCGCCAGTACATAGCGCCATAATCTCGCGCCATCAGATCGCGCCGTTACAAATGAAAAGAGCCCTGCATATTGCATCAGATGTTGATGCTTATGCAAGGCTCGTTTTTTATGTGGCTATAGGTTGGAGCAGTTTGCCTTTTTCAGGCTGATGAACCTGGCCCCAAAATACGTTTTCTTATTCGAATTCGATCGTTCCCGGCGGTTTGGAGGTGAGGTCGTAGAAGACACGGTTGACGTGGCTGACCTCGTTGACGATGCGGCTGGTGACTTTTTTGAGGACGCCGTAGGGGATCTCGGAGCAGTCGGCGGTCATGAAGTCGATCGTATCGACGGCGCGGAGCGCGATGGCATAGTCGTAGGTGCGCTCATCGCCCATCACGCCCACGGAACGGACATTTGTCAGGGCGGCAAAATACTGCCCCACCTGCCCGCCGAGGCCCGCATTTGCCATTTCTTCACGGAAAATGGCGTCGGCGTCCTGGACCATGCGGACCTTTTCCTCGGTCACGTCGCCGATGATGCGGATGCCGAGCCCCGGGCCGGGAAATGGCTGGCGCATCACAAGATACTCGGGAATGCCGAGGTGCAGGCCGACGGCGCGGACCTCGTCCTTAAAGAGAAGGCGGAGCGGCTCGACGATCTCCCGGAAATCCACATAGTCCGGCAGGCCGCCCACGTTATGGTGCGACTTGATCGTCGCCGACTCGCCGCCGAGGCCGCTCTCCACGACATCGGGATAGATCGTTCCCTGAACCAGATAGTCCACGCGCCCGATCTTCTTTGCTTCCTCCTCGAAGACGCGGATGAATTCCTCGCCGATGATCTTCCGCTTCGTCTCGGGGTCGGTCACGCCGGCGAGCTTCACATAAAAGCGGTGCCGGGCGTTCACGCGGACGAAATTGAGCTCGTAAGCGCCCTCCGGGCCGAAAACCGCCTCGACCTCGTTAGCCTCATTCTTTCGGAGCAGCCCGTGATCCACGAAGACGCAGGTGAGGTTCTTTCCGACCGCCCGCGAAAGAAGGACCGCCGCGACCGAGGAGTCCACGCCGCCCGAAAGGGCGCAGAGCACCTTGCCGTCGCCGATCTTCTCCCGAAGCTCCCGCACCGTCCGCTCTGCGAAATCCTCCATCCGCCAGTCGCCGCGGCAGCCGCAGATCCCGCGGACGAAATTCTCCAGCATCCGCGTTCCCTGCACCGAGTGAAGCACCTCCGGATGAAACTGAAACGCGTACAGCCGCTTTTCCGCATTTTCCGCGGCCGCGACGGGGCAGTTGTCCGTGTGGGCAGTGACGCGGAAGCCCGGAGCCACACGGAAAATGTAGTCGTTGTGGCTCATCCAGCAGATCGTGGGGTCGGAGACGCCCGCAAAGAGGGGCGAGACGGGGGTGTCCAGCGCAACCTCGGTCTTGCCGTACTCGCGCTCGGGCGCGCGGCGCACCTCCCCGCCGAGAACCTGCATCATGAGCTGGGCGCCGTAGCAGAGGCCGAGCACCGGGATACCGGTCTCGAAAAGCTCGCGCCCGGCCGCGGGAGCGCCCGGCTCGTAGACACTGTTCGGGCCGCCGGTGAGGATGATCCCCTTCGGCGACATCGCAAGGATCTCCGTAAGGGGCGTTCTGTAGGAGACGATCTCGCAGTAAACATGCGCCTCCCGGACCCGCCGGGCCACCAGCTGGTTATACTGACCGCCAAAATCGATCACAACTATTTTTTCGTTCATCTTTGCCTCCCATAAGCCGGTTCTGTGAATGAACACGTTTTGTTACAAGTCACTCCCGTGCCAAACACTCGCCCTAAAGGACTAGCTGCGCGTCGCTGTTTGGCACGGGCCAGCGACATAAATCAGCCTGTGTATGACGATTTCATTGCAAAACGCCTTCGTTTCTGGTCACCGTGTGACCAGAAACCACGTTTTTTTCCTGGACACTGAACATCCAAGACTGAATCCTTGTCTTTATTTCAGCCTTTGGCTCAGCAAATAAGCCAAGAAGCCGGAATACGCAGTCCTGTCATCCGGATTCGATAGCTTCTCGACGTATTTACTGATAAACTCTACTTTCCATGTCCGTTCTTTTTTCTGGCTCATTTTCCGCATCAAAGCTTTCCACGCATTGGCTCTGTTATTGATCAGCTGATGCGAATTCAGGTTCAAAATCTGATTCAACTCATCATCGAAATTGTGCTCGCCCGAAGAGAATGTCGACTTAATCTTCCCTGATCTTTCATAAATAATCGTATCAATATGTGCCTGAACACGAGGGTCAATATGGAGAAGCCTGTCCCCCTTCTTGACATCACAAGTCTGTTCGTCTGCGGGGCGCCCTCTTGTTGTATCGCAGACAGCAAAAAGATTCCGATAATCGAGAGACAAGGTTCGGTCTCCATGTTCCCCTTTCCGAGGGATGTAATGCTCAATGGTAGAATTTGACATGTTAATTTTTGACATACAGTAGGCACATTTGCAGCCTTGTTCTTCTATCAGTAAAGCTTTAAGCTCATCCTTTTCATTGGAAAGCAGTTCATCGTAGTCCGACCGCCTGTTCTTTATCTGAGCAAAGACAGCCGGTACCCTCTGTTTTTTAACGATCCTTATCATACTCCCTCGCTGAATGATTCAAAATCGTAAGAAATTTTTGCGTTGACCACATCTGTGTTATTTTCTCCAAGCTGCTCCGTCAGAATGTCAAGGATGCTCTTTGCCTCTTCAAAGTTACGATTATCCAGGGCAGTGTTGAAGGCTCTCAGCTTCTCTTCGATTTCATCCGGCCGATATCCCGAACCCATGATCTCATAAAGAACAGAATTAACATCTTTTCCAAACGCATCTTTCCCGTAATAGTGACAGCCCGTCTGGTCCAGCAGGATCAGATTACTGTTTACTGCCGAAGAAATAACACTCGGAGAATGTGTTGTCACGACAAATTGTACCTTCGGAAAGATCTGCATGAGACCGTTCAAAATGTTTTTCTGCCAGAGCGGATGCAAATGCTGGTCCACCTCATCGATCAGAACGATGCCGGGGGTTTTTTTCGTCACATCTCCAAGCAAATGAGGATTCAGGACCGCCGCGCGATAGGCTATATCTCCGACCAGACCGATCGTATTTTTATAGCCGTCACTCAATTCATGAAAAGGCTGTTTTTTCATATTTCCGGCAGAATCAATATAATTGATTTCAAGCTCTTCATTTTTCAGGCTATAACGAACTTCAACTTCTTTTGATAAAGGGTCTCCATTTTTAAAACATTCAGCGACAGCCGTTCTTACCGCTGTCAGTTCCGGTATCGCCGTTTCTTCCTGAACCTGGATCATTGTCATTTTTCTGAACCATTTAAGCATCCGTTTTTCATTTGACGAAGCTGACAACGAATCCACGTATCCGGCAAAACGATTGTTTATTTCCGGTGAGCCTTCTGACTGCTTCTCTTTTTTCTGTGCCCAGAGCCGTCCGGTTCCGTAATACGACAATACCGGAAGGATTACGTCCGGATTCCCATTTCGAATCTCCTTCTGAAGCCCGGAAGAAATATTTTTTATGCTCCCTGCTTCGCCATAAGTGGTCGTTCCGGATTCCGTATTTAAGCTTCGAGTCCAAGTCGCCTCTTGTTCATTGATAACTCCTGCGCATTGAATGATCGCGGGAAACTGCGGCTGTCTGTCCGTCACACTGCCGATTTTTCTTGAGACAAATCTTACATCCGTTTTCCTGATTCCCGGCGAAGGGATTGCATCAATGCCAAGAAAAAAACTGCCAATTCCGACCGCCAAAGCTTCCAAAACTGTAGATTTTCCCGCTGCGTTATTTCCGGCGATAACATTCATCTTCGGAGCAAGCTTCATCTCAAGTTCTTCAAATCTCCTGAAATTTTTTAAGTAAATTTTTTCAATCATCATGATTTTTATTCCCCGGATATTACGTTTCTGGTCACACGGTGACCACAAACGAAGGCGTTTTGCAATGAAATCGCCCTGCGGGCGATGGCAAAACGCAGGTCAGCGACAAACTAT
>CACZBB010000281.1:0-690 GCA_902779245.1 uncultured Lachnospiraceae bacterium
GTGACGTCCGCATCGGCGCTCGAAACCTTAAGGCCTTTCTTAAGCGTCAGATCACCGTCAAGCACATAGGTTTCGTTTCCGCTTATGTTCACCTCGGCGGGCGCTTCGTTCGAACCCTTTTCACCGACGAACACGCCGCCCCAGCCGCCATCCGACTCGTTCAGGGTGATCGTTCCGCCGTTCATATTGAAAATCGCGTTGTCAATAAAAACGCCCGCGCCGTCACGCCATGGATAACCCAGCTGTTTAAAGATTTTGTTTTCCTTTATGACCGTATCCTCATCCATGGTAAAGGTGCCGCGCTCGCAGACGTACACGCCGGCTCCATACAGAGCCGTGTTGCCGGAAATCTCAACGCCGCGGACCTCTACCTTGCCTGTCGAGATTGCGATCCCGCCGCCGCGGCACATCTTGCTGGTGACACCGGGCTTTTCATGGATCTGGCGGTTCCCTTTTCCTCCCTGAATCTTTCCGATATTTCCAGAACTGTCCTTCCCCTCGATGGTAAGCTTGCCGTTAGAAAGATAAATTACGCTCTCGTACTCATCCGCGGAAAGCTCAAGCTTCAGCGTATGTCCCTGCAGCTTCAGGGTGACGTCCGCATCGGCGCTCGAAACCTTAAGGCCTTTCTTAAGCGTCAGATCACCGTCAAGCACATAGGTTTCGTTTCCGCTTATGTTCACCTCGGCG
>CACZBB010000281.1:731-2921 GCA_902779245.1 uncultured Lachnospiraceae bacterium
CCCGCGCCAAGCATCACGAAAAACACCATCGCCGCAATCAGCGCGATTCCAAATTTTCGCAGGAGCCTGCCTGCATTCTCCCAGTTCCGCATGAAATCCTGACCTCCTTTAAATTAAGTATGTGCCCGTTCACTTTAGGCATGAACACATTTTTATCATTATATCACATTTTTATAAAAAGTGACAAGAAAAGAAAGAAACACATTGAGAAAATCATTTTCTTATCTGGCCCGTCACAAACAGCGCTTTTCTTCCGGTCAGGTTTTGTCCGGAAGCATCTCTCTGGCCCGGTCCAGAATGGCCAGCGCCGCATCCTCCTTGCTCATAAGGGGGAGCTGCCGGATTCCGTCCGCGGTGATCAGGGTGATGACATTAGTATCCACCTGAAAACCGGCCCCGGCCTCTTTGACATTATTGGCGCAGATCATGTCCACGTTCTTCTTCTCCAGCTTTCGGCGGCTGTTTTCAAGCATATTCTCGCTCTCCATGGAGAAGCCCACGATCACCTGGTCCGGCCGCCGGTTCTCGCCCAGATATTTCAGGATATCCTGTGTCCGCTTCAGGGAGATGGACAGGTCCCCGTCCATTTTTTTGATCTTGTTGTCAGCCGTCTCCGCGGGCGCGTAATCCGCCACGGCCGCCGCCTTGATGACGAGATCCGCCTGAAGAAAACGCTCCGTGACCTCGCGGTACATATCCGCGGCGCTGACAACGGGAACGGTCTCAACGAAGGGCAGGGGGCTTAAGGCCGTCGGGCCGGTGATCAGCGTCACCTCCGCGCCGCGGAGCATGGCCATCCGCGCCAAGGCATAGCCCATCTTCCCGGAGGACCGGTTGGTGAGATAACGCACGGGGTCCAGAGCCTCCCGGGTCGGCCCGGCAGTGACAAGCACCTTCCGCCCCGCAAGGTCGTGGGGAAGGGCAATCTCCCGCAGGACGTACTGCAGCAGAAGCTCCGGCTCCGGGAGCTTCCCCGCGCCCGTGGTGCCGCAGGCGAGACGCCCCGAAGCTGGCGGGATCACGGTCCAGCCGTAACGCCGAAGGATATCCAGATTGTCCTGAGTAACCGGATTTTCCAGCATATGGGTGTTCATGGCCGGGGCGATCAGGCGCGGGCAGGTACAGGCCAGCAGGGTGCTGGTGAGCATATCATCCGCCAGGCCATGCGCAAGCTTTGCGCAGACATTTGCCGTGGCCGGAGCGATGATCGCGAGGTCCGCGCGTTCGGCGAGGGCGATGTGACTCACCTCTTCCGGCTGACCGCGGTCAAAGGTATCCGTGTGAACCTTTCGGGATGTGAGGCTTTCAAAGGTCAGCGGCGTTATGAATTCCATGGCATTTTTCGTCATCACCACGTCCACCGACGCGTGAAGCTTGACAAGGGCGGAGGCCAGTGAGGCTGCCTTGTAGGCCGCGATGCCGCCCGTGACGCCCAGGAGAACGGTTTTTCCTTTCAGCATAGACGATACCTCCTTAATGATCAAAGTATACCTTTTACGGCCGGGAAGCGCAACGGAAACTTCTCCCTTTACCGTGAACGTAGGTTACAAGTCACTCCCGTGCCAAACACTCGCTGTTTGGCACGGGCCAGCGACATAAATCAACCTGTGTATGAACCATATAATTATAGTTTATCGCTGATCCGCGTTTTGCCATCGCCCGCAGGGCGATTTCATTGCAAAACGCCTTCGTTTCTGGTCACCGTGTGACCAGAAACGAACGGAGTGAACAGTAACGAATCGGCAACGATTATTCTTGTATTTATCTGCGGATCTTGCTATAATGGCACATGGCTGACAGCGGAAAATGGCAGCGGCGCGGCATCCGGACACAGGCGGAGCCGCAGCGGCAAGGTCCGGTTTCAGGCTGTCCGGAACTAATTAACTGCACTACATCCGCCGCAGGCGGAGCAGCAGCGGGAGGTAATTTACTATGAACAAAAAGCTTGACAACCGTTCCTTGGCGATCCTTGGCCTTATGACCGCGCTTCTCATCATCTTCTCCTTCACGCCGATCGGAAGCATCCCGGTGGGACCGCTCGTGATCACCCTCAACATCATCCCCGTGGCCATCGCGGCCATCGCGCTCGGCCCTCTGGGCGGCCTGGCGATGGGCTGCGTATTCGGCATACTGAGCTTTCTGCAGTGCATCGGCATCGGCGTTCCCAGCGGCATGGGCGCCACCTTGTTC
>CACZBB010000282.1 GCA_902779245.1 uncultured Lachnospiraceae bacterium
CTGAGGCGTGCCATCGCCCGCAGGGCGATTTTATTGCAAAACGCCTTCGTTTCTGGTCACCGTGTGACCAGAAACTGACTTTTACCCGGCTCTTTGTAACAAAATCGGCCGCTCAGAATCCGAGCGGCCGACGGATATTTTCACAGGTCCCAGAATGCCGTTCCTAAAAATACTGACGCCTAGCCGTCGTCAGGTGGGTGACCGCACCGATACCGCTGCCTTCCACTAGACGTTGCGAGGCCTGACATTGGCATCAGAATATAGGAATCCCGTGCAGAAAAATGTAGGTTCAGGAAAAATAGGTGGTCGTACACCCCAGGACACCTGTATTATAGCAAATACGCGGCTGTGTGTAAAGCCAAAAACCAAGATTCCGGCAAAATGAGAGATTGTTACAAGTCACTTCCGTGCCAAACACTCGCCCTAAAGGACTAGCTGCGCGTCGCTGTTTGGCACGGGTCCGTGACATAAATCAGCCTGTGTATATGAACCATAAAATATAATTTGTCGCTGACCGGCTGCGGGCCGGCGGCCGCCTGTTCAGGTGATTCCGTTCAGGTCGGTGTAGAGGTCGCGGGCGTAGCTGTCGGTCATGCCGGCGACGGTATCCGTCGCGAGCAGCAGCAGGTGATAGAGACATTGATCGTCGGGAAGACCGCTCACCGCCCGCTCATAGACCCGGCGGTAATTTTCCGAAATGAGGGAAAGGTACTTCTCTTCCATCAGCCCCTGCGGCACCTCCGCGCGGTAAAGCAGCGCGGCCGGCACCAGCCGCCCCAGGAGATAATTGATGATGTTATTGGCCGCGATCTCCGTCTTGAAGATCGACTGGGACGTGAAGGCGTAGTCGTAGGCGATGCGCTTGAGCGCCGTGAGGAGCTTAGCCTCCCGGCAGCCCGAAAGCAGGGGCTTCGCGTACTGCCCCGCCATGAGCTGGCGGTAGCCCGCGACAAATTGCTCGGTGGCTTTGAGGATGAGGATGTCCTGTACCCGGAGGAGCCAGAGCTTAATGGCGTGTTCACCGTCGCTCCGCTCGCCCTTCCGGAGCGACCGCCCGTACGCGCTCTCAAGGCTCTCCACGAATTCGACGTCGATTCCGCGCATCCGCAGCTCCTGCCGAAGCAGCGGATAGTCCAGAAAGCCCTTCTTTACCGCGTCTTCGATATCCGCGGTCGCGTAGGCAATATCGTCGGCGGCTTCCAGGATGAAGACCAGCGGATTCCGCTTTCCCTCCGTCCCGGTCCACCGCTGAATGTCGTTAAATATTTTGGTCTCGGCTTCGAAAAAGCCCATCTTCCGGTCCGCGACGGCGTCCGAGCCCGGCCGCATCCCGACCGAGGAATTCGGGTATTTCACCATGGCGGAAAGCAGCCCGTACGTCAGATTCATGCCGCAGCCATTTTCCGAAAAATGCAGCTTCGTGAGGACGCGGAGTCCCTGGGCGTTGCCCTCAAAATGATAGAGGTCGGCGGCCTGCTGCGGGGTCAGAAGCTCAAGCACGGAACGCTTCCCGTACCGGAGTCTTGGCAAATGCCGCCCGAACCATTCCCGGATGGATTCTTCGCCGAAATGGCCGAAGGGCGGGTTGCCGATGTCGTGGATGAGTCCGGCGCTTTCGATGACGGATATGATCCGGCTGGCGGTGCGTTCGGTGAATTCGTTGTCGAGCCCGCGCTCAAGGATGGACTCGGAGATATTTTCCGCGAGCGAGCGGCCGATGGAGGCGACTTCAAGGCTGTGGGTGAGCCGGGTCCGGATGAAATCGCTCTTGTCGAGGGGAAAGACCTGGGTCTTGTCCTGCAGACGGCGGAAGGAGGCGCTGACGATGATGCGGTGGTAGTCCTTCTGAAATTCACTGCGAAGGTCGCTTCCGGAGAGTCCGGAGATCTCGCGGCCGGCGCGGTGATCCGAAAGAAGCTGGCTCCATTTCATGCATTTTTCCTCCTTTCTTTGGGATTGTCTGTCGGGAGGTGCCGCGCTTTCCAAAAGGCCTGTCCCGGCCGAGGGTTAAAGCTTGTTTCTCCTCCGCTCAGCCGCATGGGCTGTTTTCGGCCGTTTA
Organism: uncultured Lachnospiraceae bacterium; assembly: GCA_902779245.1. Lineage (GTDB taxonomy): Bacteria > Bacillota > Clostridia > Lachnospirales > Lachnospiraceae > Chordicoccus. The sequence goes on from CACZBB010000282.1 coordinate 2,060, forward strand.
GGCTGAGAGTGCCGGGTTTTAGGAGCTGTCACGAAATAAAATGTACAGATTGCGTAGGATATTTTTCCGAGGGCAAGGAAGAAAGCCGAAGTCGTAGCGGGCTACGACAAGGTTT
>CACZBB010000283.1 GCA_902779245.1 uncultured Lachnospiraceae bacterium
GTGAGACAGGAAATCTTTGATTTCCGTCGTCGAACTTATGCTGTGCAGTGCGAAAGCACGAAGCAATCCGTGAATCGGGTGTTTTGACACCCGAACCAAGATTTTAGAGAAGAGGTGAGGCAATGAGCAGAAATCAGAACGGGTATCTTTTTGTGCCGGTATGGCCCAACAACGGCGGTGAGAAGAAGCTTCTGCGTATCCTGCGCGGGGATGAGCTTTGGACGGAGTTTCTGGTACCGGATTCCGGGGCGTCAGAGGGCCGGCCGGCCTGGCACGCCGCCCTGCCGCTGCAGAAGTATGATGAAGTACGGCGGGAGGACATCGCGGCTCTGGGCTTCGGCGAGATGCAGATGCCCGGGGAGGCTTCGGACCGCGATCCCGGGCAGCTTTGCTGCCGGTCGGAGGACGACGGGGTGCGCGCCGGGTGCTTTGTCAAAGACCTGCCGGAGGAGGGCGCGGCTCCGGCGACCAGTCCCCGCCCGGCGGTTCATTTTACGCCCTCCTACGGCTGGATGAATGATCCGAACGGGCTGGTTTTTGACGGAAAGGTGTGGCATCTTTTCTTCCAGCATAACCCGATGGATATTGCCTGGAGCAACATGACCTGGGGACATGCCGTATCCGAAGACCTCGTGCATTTTTCCTGGAAGGGCGATGTTCTCCTGCCGGATGCCCGCGGGGTCATGTACTCCGGCTGCGCGGTCGTGAACGGGCAGAAGCTTGAGGATGGCGTCTGGAGGATCTTCCCGGAGCTGCCCGAAGAAGCCCTGCTCTTTTTCTACACCTCGGCGGGCGGGATCTCGCCGGGAACTGCCAGCGAGAACAGTGTTTTCACGCAGCGGGCGGCGTTCTCCGTGGACGGCGGGGAGACGCTCGTGAAGATCGGGGACTGGGAGATCCCGAATCTGGCCAAAGAGAACCGTGACCCGAAGGTGATCCTTCATCCCGAAAGCCGGGGCCTGATCATGGCGCTTTACCTGGACGCGGATATTTATGGCCTCTATCGCGCCGAGGCGGGGGAGACCGACGGCCCGCATTTTAAGCTGCTGCAGAAGATCTGGATCCCGCAGCGCATCGAGTGCCCGGACTTCTTCCCGCTGACAGACCCTGAAAGCGGCCGCGTGCTGTGGGCTTTTGTCTCGTCAAATGGCCATTATCAGCTGGGTGAGTTTGACGGCTATGTCTTTAAGCCGGTAACGGGCTGGAAGGATCTCTACGCCAATCAGATCCCGTTTGCCGCGCAGAGCTGGTCAAATGCCGGCGGAAGGGTGTTTTCGATCGCGTGGCTTCGATCCTTTAACGACGGGTGCACGCCATGGACCGGCGCGATGTCCCTGGTCCGGGAGTTCACGCTCGCAAGGAAGGAGGACGGCCCGTATATCCGGCAGCATTTTGTGCTGGAGGATCGTCTGGCGGAAGGGTACGGGCTTCCGAAGGACGTGGAGCGGCGGAAGCTCCCGGACGGAGCCGTGGAGGTCACGGACACCTTCGGCGGGAACCGAATCGTGGAGCGGCTGTCGGCGGACGGATCGACGCTGGATGTGGAGAGTACGCTTCCCGTGTTTCCCTATCCTGTGTATGTCGAAGGGAAAACGCACTGAAAAGCGGGATAACTCCGGCCGGGAGCCGCGAAAGCGGCGGAACCATCGACTTTTATGCATAGTGGCACAGAGTGCGAACTATAAAGCCCCGTTTACACAGCAAGAAGGAGACAGCACATGCATTCGCCGAAATATCTGGAGATTTACAGGGTTCTCAGGGAAAAGATCGAGATGGACAGTTATCCGAAGGGGTCGACGCTTCCGTCGGAGTATCAGCTGGTCGAGGAATTCGGCTGTTCCCGAAATACGATCCGCCGCGCGATCCACGGGCTGGCGCAGGATGGCTATGTCCAGAGCGTGCAGGGGAAGGGCGTGGTGGTGCTTCGCCGCGCCATCGTTCAGTCGGAATTCACCATCGGCCGCATCGAGAGCATGCGGGAGGCGGCGGAGCGGAACGGGATGACCTACTATACGAAGGTGATTTCGCTGGAGGATGATATCATCGACAAAGCGCACTCGAAGCTCACCGGGTTCGCGCCCGGAACGCGTGTATGGATCGTCCGCCGCATCCGCTATCTGGACGGCGAGGCGCTGATCCTGGACACGAACTGGCTGGATCAGC
>CACZBB010000284.1 GCA_902779245.1 uncultured Lachnospiraceae bacterium
GAGAGGTTCAGGCCGAAGAAGTTGAAATCGATATCCCGAAGCTTGTCCGCGAATCCCGTCACGGCGGGATTGGACAGGATCTCGGTGAAATGCCCGTGCAGGGCGTCGGCCACGCGCAGCTCATCATAGAACGAAGAACGGCTGCCGGCGGAGGCCGTGAAATATCCCAGGTTGGTGAGCAGTTCGGTGAGCGAGGTGACCTCTTCGGCGGCCAGGCCCATCATGTTGCTCAGCGGCTTCTGTACCACGCGGTATAGAATGATGATGATCGGGAAGGGGATCAGCGTCCAGAGGCAGCCGGACATGGGGTTCACTCCGGCATTCTTATAAAGCTTGGACACTTCCTCCTGATATTTCTGCTGGTTTCCCTTGTACTTTTTTTCCAGTTCCTTGACGCGGGGAGTCAGGGTCTGGGTACGCATCATGCTCTTTTTGCTCTTCATCTGGAAGGGCAGCATGATCAGTTTGACGATCAGGCCGAAGGCCAGGATCGCCCAGCCGTAGTTTCCGAAAGTATCGCAGAAAAACAGCAATATGGATCCCAGAAACTTGATGGTGATCACTCCCGTCTCACAGTAGTGTTTTCCGGTTCATGGCACCGGGTCATAAAAATCGTGCTCCCCCCGGTGAAAGGGATGGCACCGGGCGATACGGCGGATCGCCAGCAGGCCCCCTTTTAAGGCCCCGTAACGTTCGATAGCCGTCATGGCGTATTCCGAACACGTGGGCACAAAGCGGCAGCTCGGCGGTGTGTAGGGGGAAATGTGCTTACGGTAAAACCGGATCAGCGCAAGCAGAAAAGACTTCACTGCCGGCCCTCCTCCAAAAGCGACAGCCCGGAGCAGGCGGCAAGGAAGTCGTGCTCCAGCCGGCGGAACGAAGCATCGACGCTGCGGCCCCTGGCCACGACCACCAGATCGGACCCGCGGCGCAGTTCCGACTCGTGGAGCCGATAGATCTCGCGAAGGCGGCGGCGCACACGGTTGCGCGTCACCGCGTGGCCGAGTTTGACCGTAACGGTAAAGCCCACCCGGTTCTCCCCGCTTTTGTTGCTGCGGGCGTAGATCACCATGGTAGGCATGACCGCGCTTCTGCCTTTGGCGTACAGCCGGCGGAAATCGTTATTCCTTTTAAGGGTAGTGGTATACTGCATCACTTCACCGGATCGCTCGAAAAGGGTCCCCCTCTTCTCTTCTCGCTCAGGCGGAGAGCTCCTTGCGACCCTTGGCGCGGCGGCGGGCCAGGACCTTACGGCCGTTGGCGGTGGACATTCTCTTGCGGAAGCCGTGCTCCTTGGAGCGCTGACGCTTCTTGGGCTGGAACGTACGGAACATTCTGGGCACATCCTTTCATCAGAATTCTATACTCGACACCGGAGAGCCGGCGCAGTAGGCGAATATGGATTATATCTTAAAAACAGGCGGATTGTCAATGAAAACTTCCCTTTACGCCGTCCCGGGAGGGCTTTCCCGCTCCGGCCAGCCGCAGCCGCACCATGCCTGACGGTAAAGACCGTACTCGCGGCTGAGCTCTATGCTGCGGCGATATCCGTCTTTCTTTTTAAAATCGGAGGGCAGCCACCGCACGCCGAACTCCGGCGCGAGCCGTTCCCCGATGGCGTTGATGCGCGCCGCGTTTTTATGGGGCGAGACGGTGAGCGTGGTGCAGAACACATCGAAGCCCAGGTCTCTCGCCGTTTCGGCCGTACGGCCCAGCCGCAGAGAAAAGCATTCCGTACAGCGCGCGCCGCCTTCCGGCTCGTTTTCCAGCCCTTTCGCGGCCGCGAGAAAGGCGTCTTCGTCTCTGTCGGGGACGATCAGCTTCACATCCGAGCAGAAGGGGGCCTTTTCCAGCAGGTATTTCTGCCAGTAGAGCCGTTTTTCAAATTCCTCCGCGGGCAGGATAGTGGGATTGTAATAGAAGACGGTCGTGTCGAAATGCCGCGTGAGCAGCTCGAGAACGGCGCTTGAACAGGGTCCGCAGCAGCTGTGCAGCAGCAGTTTCGGCCGCGAGCCGCCCAACGCGGCGATCCGCGCTTCCATTTCCTTATAATAATTCACAGTCACGGATCGGCACCTCCGGCAAGAAAAACCGTTGACGAATCACGGCGGTACGGGATACAATAAAAAGAAAAAAAAGGGAAGGGACGGTCATCTTTC
>CACZBB010000285.1 GCA_902779245.1 uncultured Lachnospiraceae bacterium
TCCCGAAGCCGGATCAGCGCCGTCGGGGCATTGCCGATCGCGAAGATCACATTTTCCCCGAGCGCGGCGGCCTTCTCCATGCTGACCATTGCCCGCGTAACGCCCCGCGCCTTCGCCTCGGCGGCTACATTTTCGTCGCTCATGAAGCAAATGACCCGGCAGCCGAATTTCTCCGCAGTGGATTTACTGATGCCGGACCAGGCCATCTGCGTGTCCGTGACGATCGTCGCGCCGCCGCGGAGAGCCGCGTGCGCCAGGGAGATCACGTTCGGGGAAAAGTAGAGCGTGTCGGCGTAGCTGAAATCCGCGGTGGTGTGGATGACGCGCTTGATGATCGGTGCCTCGGCGGGGTCGAGCGCGCGTCCACCGAGCTCGGCCGTGATGATCGCAAAGCTCTCCTTTTCGATCTCGGACGGAGAAAGATTTTTTATGCCGTTCATGAAATTCCTTCCTCTAAAATTCGGTAAATGACCGGCAGGTTGAGGTGCGCCCGGAGCGCGTCCGCCAAATGGTCATATTGCTGCTGCCTGTACGCCTCCCCGCGGACATTTCCGAGCTCGGAGAGGGAGACGCCCTTTGCCTCGGCCAGGGCGCGGAGGATCGCCCCGGCGATTTCCTCCGAATCAAGGATTCCGTGAACATAGGTGCCGTAGACATTTCCCTGCCAGAAGCCGTCAAGATATGTGTGCCCGGAGAGGCTGTCATGGAGCGCTGCAAGGCTGCCTTGGCGAGCCTCGTTCACAGTGTGCCCGGTGAATCCCGCAGCGGCCTCCGAAGAGCTTCCGGAGACTCTCGGGCTTTTTCCGGCGAAATCCGCGGCGGACCCCGAAGAGCTTCCGGAACTGCTCCGGTCCTCAGCGGAAGCCACGGACCTGCATACGGAGGTCACGCCCATGTGGATCTCATAGCCTTCAAATTCCTTTTCGGAGAGGGCGGAGAAGAGGCCGTCGACCCGGCCGAACCGTCCATGGACCCGCGTCCGCGTCTTCTGCTCGGTGAACGTGGTGGAGACGGGGAGGAGCCCCAGGCCCCGGAGCGTGCCGCCGTGCTCGACGCCAAGAGGATCCCGAAGCTCCTCGCCCAGCATTTGATAGCCCCCGCATATACCAAAGACCGGGCCGCCATTTGCCGAAAAATGCAGGATCCGCGCTTCCAGGCCGTTCTGGCGAAGCCAGAGAAGGTCGGCCATGGTATTTTTCGTGCCGGGAAGGACGATGAGGTCGGGCTCGCCGAGCTGGCGGACGGACTTCACATACCGCACCGAGACGCCGTCGACCGCCTCCAGCGCCCGGAAATCCGTGAAATTCGAGATATGCGGCAAATGTATGACCGCGATGTCCACGGGTGCGGGGGTTTTGTTCGTGAGGCGGCCGGAGAGGCTGTCCTCGTCGTCGATATCCAAATGCAGGTAGGGGACGACGCCGAGGACCGGTAGCTGCACCAGCTCCTCGAGCTGGCGGATGCCGGGGGTAAGGAGCGATTCGTCGCCGCGGAACTTGTTGATGATGACGCCCTTAAGGAACGCGCGCTCTTCGGGGCGAAGGAGGGCGGCGGTTCCGTAGAGCTGCGCGAACACGCCGCCCGGATCAATGTCGCCGACCAGAAGTACCGGGGCATTTGCCGCACGGGCCATCCCCATGTTGACGAAATAGTCATTTTTGTTCAGATTGATTTCCGCCGGGCTCCCCGCGCCTTCGATGATGATGATGTCGTTCTGGGCGGTGAGGGTCCGGTAGGCCTGCATCACGTCCGGGACCAGGTCTTTTTTCATGGCGAAGTATTCCCGCGCGGAATATTGTCCCCGGACCTCGCCGTTTACGATGAGCTGGGAGCCGCTGTCGCCGGTGGGCTTGAGGAGGATCGGGTTCATCAGCGCCGAGGGCTCCAGGCCGGCGGCTTCGGCCTGGACCACCTGCGCACGGCCCATTTCGAGGCCTTCGCGGGTGATGAAGGAATTGAGGGCCATGTTCTGGGCTTTGAATGGGGCGACGCGGTGCCCGTCCTGATAAAAGACGCGGCAGAGTCCCGCGGCCAGCAGGCTCTTGCCGACGTTGGACATCGTGCCCTGGATCATAATCGCGTGAGCCATAAAACCTCCTTGTTACTTTTTTCAGGATTTCCTTTCGGAGACGCGCCGGAAG
>CACZBB010000286.1 GCA_902779245.1 uncultured Lachnospiraceae bacterium
GCGACAAACTATAATTTTATGGTTCATACACAGGCTGATTTATGTCACTGGCCCGTGCCAAACAGCGAGTGTTTGGCACGGGAGTGACTTGTAACGAAAGGAGAGTTTATGAGCTTTGTGAAGATAGATGGCGGCGTGACGGCTGCCCGGGGGTTTTCGGCGGCGGGCTGCGCGGCCGGCCTTAAGAAAAACGGCGCGGCCGATATGGCGATGATTTTCACGAACACGCCCTGCGAGACGGCCGGAACCTTCACGACGAACCGCGTGAAGGCCGCGCCGGTGGTCTGGGACCGAGGAATCGTAACGTCCGGCGCCAAGGCACAGGCGGTCATCGTGAACGCGGGCATCGCCAACGCCTGCACCGGCGAGCAGGGGATGGCCTACTGCCGCGAGACGGCGGAGGAGGCCGCGAGGGTTCTGGGGATCGATCCGGGGGCGGTTCTTGTCGCCTCCACCGGCGTCATCGGGCGGCAGCTCCCCATGGACAAGATCCTCGGCGGCATCGGCGTCCTGGCCCAAAGCCTCGGGGAGGAGCTCTCGGACGGCGAGCGGGCCGCGAAGGCGATCATGACCACCGACACCGTAAAAAAAGAAGCCGCCGTCCGCATTTCCTTTGCCGACGGAAAAGAGGCGGTGATCGGCGGCTGCTGCAAGGGCTCCGGCATGATCCATCCGAATATGTGTACAATGCTCTCCTTTATTACCACGGACGCCTGCATTTGCAAAGAAATGCTGCAGAGGGCGCTCTCCGCGGCGGTGCCGGAGACCTTTAATATGGTGTCGGTGGACGGCGACACCTCGACCAACGACACCTGCCTTGTCCTGGCCAATGGCCTGGCCGGGAACGCGAAGATCGTTTCGGACGGCCCGGATTACGAGGCCTTCAGGGCCGGCCTTCTGGCGGTCTGCACGAGCCTTGCCCGGCAAATGGCGCGTGACGGGGAGGGGGCGACGGCGCTTTTCGAGATGAAGGTCTTCCATGCGCGGACGAAGGAGGACGCGCGGATCCTGGCCCGGAGCGTGGTGTCCTCGTCGCTGACCAAGGCGGCCATCTACGGGCACGACGCGAACTGGGGGCGGATCCTCTGCGCGATGGGCTATTCGGGCGCGGAGTTTACCCCGGAGAAGGTGGACCTCTTCTTTAAGAGCGCGGCCGGCGAGATTCAGATCCTTGAAAATGGCGTGGACACGGGCTACAGCGAGGAGCTGGCGACGAAGATTCTTTCCGAGAGCGAGATCCTCTGCACGGCAGATTTAAAGGAAGGCGAGGCCGAGGCCGAGGCCTGGGGCTGCGACCTTACCCATAAATATGTAGACATCAATGCGGACTACCGCTCGTAAGTGTCATTTAGTGGATATTGGGAGGAATTCGAATGACGGAAAACATGGATTTGTGGATTGAGAAGGCCAATGTGCTTGTCGAGGCACTGCCGTACATCCGGGAATTTTCCGGGAAGAAGATCGTCGTAAAATACGGCGGCTCCGCCATGACCGATTCGCAGCTCAAGAAGAGTGTGATCACGGATGTCGCGCTTCTTAAGCTCGTCGGCATGAAGCCGATCATCGTCCACGGCGGCGGGAAGGAAATCAGCAAGTGGGTGCGTCTTTCCGGGCAGGAGCCGGAGTTCGTCAGCGGGCTTCGGGTGACGGATAAGAAGACCATGGGCATCGCGGAAATGGTTCTTAACCGTGTCAACAAGAATCTGGTCCAGTATATGGAAGAGAACGGCGTGAAAGCCTGCGGGATCTCCGGGAAGGACGGCGCGACGCTTCGCGTAAAGAAGAAGGTGCTTGCGGGCGGCCAGGACATCGGTTACGTGGGCGAGGTCACGAGCGTGGACACCTCGCTGATCGATACGCTGCTCGAAAAGGATTTCGTGCCGGTCATCTGCCCGATCGGACTCGGGGAGGAGGATTTCAAGTCCTACAATGTCAATGCGGACGACGCGGCCTGCGCCATCGCGACGGCGGAGCAGGCGCACAAGCTGGCATTCCTGAGCGATATTGAGGGCGTTTACCGCGATCCGCAGGATCCTTCGACCCTGATCTCGGAGCTTTCGGTCTCGGATACGGAGCGTTTTAT
>CACZBB010000287.1 GCA_902779245.1 uncultured Lachnospiraceae bacterium
CTCGTACAGCTCCTTCTTCACCAAATTGATGGTGCAGCCGCCAAAGCCGCCGCCCATCACGCGCGAACCGCTGACATCCATCTTGCGCGCCAGCTTGTTCAGGAAATCAAGCTCCTCGCAACTCACCTCATACAATTTGCTCATGCCGAAGTGAGTCTGATACATCATCTCACCCGCGGTCTCGTAGTCATTGCGCTCAAGGGCGTCGCAGACATCCAGCACGCGCTGTACTTCACCGATGACATATTCGGCGCGCAGGAAATCCTCCTCGGGGATCTCAGCGCGGACTTCCTCCAGCCACACGCGCTTCGCATCGCTGAGGAACTCCACCTCCGGATGGTTCTTGCGGATCGCGGCCGCCGCATTTTCGCAGGACTCGCGGCGCTTGTTGTACGCCGACGATGCAAGCTCATGCTTGACACAGCTGTCGATCAGGACCAGCTTATAGCCGGCGGCCTCAGGATCGAAGGGGAAATACTTGTATTCGAGGGTCTTGCAGTTGAGGCGGATCAGGTTGCCGGCCTTGCCGAAGCAGGAGGCGAACTGGTCCATGATGCCACACTTCACGCCGCAGTAATTGTGCTCCGTACTCTGGCCGATCTTAGCCAGTTCGAATTTGTCGATACCGTTGGCGTTGAGCTCGTTGATCGCGAAGGCGAATGTGCTCTCCAGGGCTGCGGAAGATGACAGGCCGGCGCCAAGGGGGACGTCGCCCGCAAAGACAGTGTCAAATCCGGCAACCTTGCCGCCACGCTTGATGGTCTCGCGGCAGACGCCGAAGATGTAACGGGCCCACTGCTTCTCGGGTTTGTCCTCTTCGTTCAGACCGAACTCCGCGTACTCGTCGTAATCGAGCGAGAAGGCGCGGACCTTATCGGTGCCGTTGAGGCGGATTTCCGCCATGATGCCCTTGTCGATGGCACCCGGGAAGACATAACCGCCGTTATAGTCGGTATGTTCGCCGATGAGGTTGATGCGGCCCGCGGAGGCGAAGAAAGTACCTTCGCCGCCGAAGCACTCCTGGAATTTCGCTGCAATTTTTTCTTTCATGATGAGAATTCTTTATTTGGTTATCATTTTTAGCTGCGTAGCTTACAAATATAAGCATTTTCTCATTAAAAGACCATATGCAGCAAGACGGGGCAATGGTCGCTCACGCCGCCCAGGTATCGCGGGCCGGAGTAGGTCCGCAACGGTTTCTCGCCGGCATAGGCGCCGTCATGGGCGGTGAGGAAAGGAATGTGGCAGATGCGGAAATCCGCTGCCGGGGCTACCTCCGGAGAGACAAAGCACTGGTCGATCAGCTCCCAGCAGCCCTGGAAACGGATACTGCCTTCACCTTTTGCCGCGAGGGGCGCGGCTAAGTTAACATAATGTTGCGCCAACGATTGATACAGGGGAGCGTCGGGCGTATCGTTGAAGTCGCCGATGGCGACCTGGCGCGTCCAGCCGGCCGTCCGCAGCGAGTCGCTCAGGGCCGCCAGGCACCTCACGGCCGCTTCCCGCTTCGGGTCCGCCGTTGCGCCGCCGTACTTCGACGGATGATGGCAGATGATTACGGCCAAGTTGTCCCCGGCTTTCGTCCTCAACTGGGCGACCAGCATTTCGCGGGTCTCTACACCGGGGACCTGCACCGGGAAAGTGCGGACGGTGTCCAGCGTTCCGGTTCTGTACAACAGCGCAACATCGATTCCCCGCGGATCCGGAGAATCGTAATGGACAATGGCATAATCGGTCTTTTTCAGTGCCGTTTCTGCCAAAAGCTTGCGCAGGACGAAACGGTTTTCAACCTCGGCGAAGCCGATCAGGTCCGGCAGGGCGCCATCCCGGTCCGACATATATAGGACTGTTTTCGCAATGGCGTTACATTTGGTAAAAAAACGCCGGGCCGTCCAGTGTCGAGCGCCTTTGGACGAGAACTCCGCGTCCGACTCCGAGGTCCCGCCGTCGTGCCAGTCGAAGAAATTCTCCACATTCCAGAACACAACCCGCAGGCTGTCCTGCGGCTCCGCCGCCAGCAGCTTAATCGCTGGCATCAGCGCCAGTATAAGAGACTGGCAAAAAATTGCTGTCTTTT
>CACZBB010000288.1 GCA_902779245.1 uncultured Lachnospiraceae bacterium
TCCGGAGCGGCGCGGGCATCGTAGCTGATTCCGTACCACAGAAAGAGTATGCGGAATGTCTGAACAAAGCGGCGGCTGTTGTCAGCGCACTGAAGAAAGCAGAGGAAATCATATGATTCTTTTGATAGACAATTACGACAGTTTTTCATATAATCTTTATCAGTTCATAGGAACGATCGATCCGGACATACGCGTGATCAGAAATGATGTAATGACGGTGGAGGAAGTCAGAGAGCTTGCGCCCCGATGCATCATAATTTCTCCGGGACCGGGGCGTCCGGAAAATGCGGGGATTTGTATCGATATAGTACGGGATCTGGGATCGGAGATCCCGATTCTGGGCGTTTGTCTCGGCCATCAGTCTATTTGCATGGCTTACGGCGGAACGGTGACACACGCCAAAACGCTGATGCACGGAAAACAGTCACTGATCGGTCCGGATCCGGACAGTCCGATTTTCAAAGGGCTGCCTGAAAAGATCCCTGTCGCGCGATACCATTCTTTGTCCGCGCAGGAGGAGGATCTGCCGGAATGCCTGAAGATCACTGCCAGGGCAGACGACGGTGAGATTATGGCTTTTGAGCACAGGGAATATGACGTATACGGACTTCAGTTTCATCCAGAATCGATCATGACCCCGGACGGAATGACCATGATGGCTAATTTTCTGGCCCGGGTAGGAAACAGATACATATCGGAGGTAAAAAATGATTAAGGAAGCAATCGAAAAAGTAGTAAGCAAAGGCGATCTCACATATGATGAAGCTTATCAGGTTATGAATGAGATCATGAATGGCGAATCTTCGCAGATTCAGAACGCGGCCTATCTCGCGGCGCTTTCAACAAAGAGTACCCGCGCGGAAACCCTCGAGGAAATTATGGGCTCGGCGGTAGCGATGAGGGAACACGCGACTCAGGTTGAACATGAAGGAATCGACGTTTTTGAAATCGTCGGAACGGGTGGTGATCATGCGAACACCATCAATATTTCCACAGCGGCTGCAATCGTCGCGGCATCAGCCGGCATCAGCGTCGCCAAACACGGCAACCGCGCAGCTTCTTCTATGTGCGGGGCGGCGGACTGCCTGGAGGCGCTTGGCGTCAACATCGATCAGTCGCCGGAAATGTGCAGCAAAATGCTGGAAGATGTCGGTATCTGCTTTATGTTTGCGCAGAACTACCATAATTCCATGAAATACGTCGGTTCGATCCGTAAAGAACTGGGCATCCGTACAGTATTCAATATCCTCGGTCCACTTTCCAATCCGGCACGGCCGAAAAAAATGCTGCTCGGTGTTTATGACGAACTGCTCGTGGAACCGCTGGCAAAGGTTCTCACCGGAATCGGTGTTGAAAAGGGCATGGTTGTTTACGGACAGAACTGCATGGATGAAATTTCACTGTGCGCACCGACTACGGTCTGCGAATTTGATGGCGGCGAGTACAAAACCTACGAGATCACGCCGGAAGAATTCGGAATGAAGCGCTGTGATCCGTCCGAACTGGCCGGCGGTGAACCGGAAGAGAATGCGGTCGAGATCATTCAGATTTTCCAGGGCGCCAAAGGTCCGAAGACGGACGTTATCGCTCTGAATGCTGCGGCCGCGCTCTACATCAACGGTCAGGCAGAAAGCATCGCGGCGGGCGTGGATATTGCGCGCGTGCTTATGGAAAGCGGAGCGGCGTACAGAAAGCTCAATGAATGGCGCGTTGCCTCATTTGAAGGCTATGATTTTGACGATGACGATGACGATGAGTAAGAGACAGTTACAAAGATGAGCAGGAATAAAAATTTTCTGGATACGATCGCGGCCGCGAACAGAGTGCGGATCGCGGAGCAGAAGAAAGCAGTCTCTTTGGAAGAGATGAAGGCGCTTGCGGAAAAAAGTCCGGAAGTCAGAGGGTTTCCGTTTGAGGCGGCGCTTGCGGCGGAGGGTATGTCTTTTATCTGTGAATGCAAGAAGGCGTCGCCGTCAAAGGGTCTGATCGCGCCGGAATTTCCATTTGTCGAGATCGCGGAGGAATATGAGGCGGCGGGCGCGGCGGCTGTTTCGGTACTCACGGAGCCTC
>CACZBB010000289.1 GCA_902779245.1 uncultured Lachnospiraceae bacterium
AATCGCCCTGCGGGCGATGGCACCAGCGAGTGTTTGGCACGGGAGTGACTTGTAACGGTTGATTACCTATTATAACATATTCTGCTGCGATCCGGTTGTTTTCGGAGCTCGGAAATGCGATCATATATTAATGAAAAAAGGAGAGGAGGACGTATGATCAGGCTTATCGCTACGGATCTGGATGGTTGTTTGATGGACACGAGGGGGGAGCTGCCGCCGAATTTCGCGGAGGCTTTCGGGAAAATGTGGGAGAAGGGCGTTGTTTTTGCCGCGGCGAGCGGCCGGTCCTTTGAAGGCGCGAGACGCTCCTTTGTCCGGCCCGGCGGACAAAGGGCCGGGGAGCTTCGCGGACCGGGCGGCCGGCCGGCCGTTTACGCGGACCGGATGGCGATCATTTCCGATAATGGAGCGCGGGTCTGCCTCAACGGCAGGTTTCTGCTAAACCGCACGCTCCCGTATTCGGTCTACCGGCCGGTGGCGGAGGAGATGCGCAGGCATCCGCTGCTTCTGCCGATCGCCTGCACGGAAAATGGCGCGTATATTGAGGATGCCGGTCATGTCCGGGAAAATATGAAGGAGCTTCTTGAAATCTACTATCCGAATTCCCGCGTATGCGCATTTGACGATCTCCCGGAGGAGATTATAAAATTCGCGCTTTTGTATATGGGAGATATCGAGAAGGATATCCTTCCGCATCTGCAGGCATTTGACGATGAGAAAATATGCGTGCAGGTGACCGCGTATAACTGGATCGACATTTACGAGAAAGCCGTGTCCAAGGGAACCGGGGTTGCTTTTTTGCAGGAGAAGCTCGGTGTCACGCCGGAGGAGACCGTGGTGTTCGGAGACTATTTAAACGATCTTTCCATGGCGGATCACGCGTCGGTTTCCTGTGCCCCGGCCAATGCCCACCCCGCGGTGCGCGAGCGCTTCACGAGAACCGTGCCGTCCAATGCGGAGTACGGCGTGCCCCGGACGATCCTGGAACTGCTGGGATAAAGAGGAAAAGAATAAGAACCAACGGAAATACAAACAAACTTTCGAAAAAAGGATCGGCTAATCCCGGAGACGGTTGAAGTCTCCGGGATTAAGCATGTTCCATGTTCAGACCGTTATGCCTTGTTCCTTCAGGCGTTCCTTAAGACGCGCCTCCTGTGCCTTCTGGATATCCGGGAAGGCGGAAAGCATCGGCGCAACGCCGTTCTTTTTACGGATACGGCGGTCAATATAGTTCGAGGTGCATTTCATGACGACCGGCGAGAGCACGAGGACACCGATGAGGTTCGGAAGCATCATGAGGCCGTTGAAGGTATCCGAGATGTCCCAGGCGAGCTGAGCTTCCATCACCGAGCCGGCGAGGACGATCACGGTAAAAAGAATTCTGTAAAGGAAGACCCGCTTCGTGCCGAAAAGATACTCAAAAGCCTTGGAGCCGTAATGGCTCCAGCCGAGAACCGTTGAGTAGGCGAAGAGAAGGATCGCGAGGGCGATAAAGATGGAGCCCGCGCTGCCGAAGGTCTGGGAGAAGGCATAGCTCATGAGGGAATTGGAACCTACGGCTGCCGCCGCCTCGGTGAGTTGGCCGCTTTCCAGATTCACGGCGCCGCTGGAGAGGATGGTCAGGGCCGTCAGGGTACAGACCACGATCGTGTCCGCGAAGACCTCGAAGATCCCCCACATTCCCTGCCTGACCGGCTCGATCACGTTGGAGCTGGAGTGAACCATGACCGAGGAACCGAGACCGGCTTCATTGGAAAAAACGCCGCGCTTCATGCCCATCTGCATGGCTTTGGCGATGCCCGCGCCGACAATGCCGCCCGCCGCCGATTTTAACGCGAAAGCCCCCTGGAAGATTGAAACGAAGACCGCCGGGATCTGCGGAATATGAATGCAGATGATGACGATCGTTCCGATGAGATACAGGATGACCATGAACGGGACGAGCTTTTCGGTGAAAGCCGCGACGCGCTTGATACCGCCGATGATGACAAGCCCGACAGCGAAAAAGAGGAAGATGCCCACCGCGAT
>CACZBB010000290.1 GCA_902779245.1 uncultured Lachnospiraceae bacterium
CTGAAGCTCTACGCCGACGACAAATCCCGCGCCGTCCACGGCCGCTGGCGCATCTCCGAGGCGACCCTGATCTTTGTTGCTCTGATCGGAGGAGCCGCCGGAGCCCTTCTGGGCATGCTCCTTTTCCATCACAAAACCCGCCACGCGAAATTTGTCATCCTTGTCCCCCTCTTCCTTGTGGCTCATGCCGCTCTCTTCTGGTGGCTGATGACGAAGGTTTTTTAAGATTTTGCGCCGCGTAGAAAAGCCGGTCTCCCCGATGTCTGGGAGACCGGCTTTGCGATGCCGCGTAAGATGGCCTCTGCCCGGCATCAACGCCTACAGCAGCCCGAGTATTTCGAAGGCTTTGTACAGCCCGTCCTCATCGACGCCGGCCGTGACGAAACCGGCGGCCGCTTTGGCTTCCTCCCCGCCGCTGCCCATGCAGACGCTGAAGGCGCAGCTGTCGAACATCGGTATGTCCACTTTGGCGTCCCCGAAAGCGATCGTATCTTTCCTGTCCGCGCCCAGATGACACAGAAGAGCGTCAATGGCGGAAGCCTTGGTGATGCCTTTCACGCCGAGATCCCCGAAGAGCGCAGTCTCACCCGCACCGCCCCAGGTACCCGGAAGAAGATCCGGAAATTCCGCGGCCGAATCCAGATGATCCCGGAAGCTGTCGAGAATGAAGCTCACCTTGTTTACGTCGTTGCGGTAAAGCTCTCCGCCGAAGATCATGTCCGGAAAGACGGACCGGACGGAAACCCCCTTCGTATTCCGTCCCTTACGGCCCATGTACTCCCGAATGGGGTCTTCGGCGCGCTCCTCGAAATGTTCGCTCGCGAAAAGCGTTTATCTGCCCGTCGACTGATTTACGGCATCGAAATCACATAAAAAAATGATTGACCTAAACTGATTATAGCACAAAAACGATGCGCTGATCAATGAAGCGCACATCCGCAGTTCAAGCCCGGTAACGCGGATTTTGTAAAATTTAAAAAAAAGATTGACATAAAAAATATCTTCTAATATAATAAGGACTGCGGTTTTCCCGGCCGCATCGTTTTTTATGTCTGAGCCTGCATTTGCCGGGCTTTCTCATAAAAGACAAGACAGGAGAGGCATCTCCTGCCGGTGCGCAAAAGACTCGTAGGAACAGCCCTTTGCGCAGGGCATTTGCCGATTCGGAAGAAGGTAATTCCGTTCGGAGGATGCCGGAGCATGCAGACCCGGCGGCGGGCGCTGCATGAGGCAGAATTTCACTTTAGCCCGGAGAAATGGCTGCCCGACGTTCATAGAGAAAATTTGCAGGAGGAATATCCATGAATACATTTATGGCAAAGGCGGGCGACGTCGAGCGCAAATGGTACGTGGTCGACGCGGCGGGCATGACGCTTGGTCGTCTTGCGGCCGAGGTTGCCAGCATTCTCAGGGGCAAAAACAAGCCTATCTATACACCGTTCGTTGACACGGGCGATTATGTCATCGTCGTGAACGCTGCCAAGATCAAGGTCACCGGCAAAAAGCTTGACCAGAAGGTATATAAGCGTCACTCCGAATATGTCGGCGGTTTAAAGACCACCACGCTCCGCGAGCTTCTCGCGAAGAAGCCGGAACAGGTCGTTGAGAAGGCCGTCCGCGGCATGCTGCCGCACGGCGCCCTCGGCAAGCAGATGTACTCGAAGCTTCATGTCTACGCAGGTCCGGAGCATGAGCAGGCCGCGCAGAAGCCGGAAGTGCTTGAGCTCAATTTCTGATTAGGAGGAAACGAAGATGGCAAGCGAAAAGTTTTACGGTACAGGCAGAAGGAAGAGCTCTGTTGCCAGAGTTTACCTCTTCCCGGGAACTGGCAAGATCACGATCAATAAACGCGACATCGACGATTTCTTCGGGATGGAGACCCTGAAGACCATCGTCCGTCAGCCGCTGGCGGCTGTCGATGGCGTTTCGAAATACGATGTTGAAGTCACCGTCCGCGGCGGCGGCTATACCGGCCAGGCCGGCGCCATCCGCCACGGCATCGCCCGCGCCCT
>CACZBB010000291.1 GCA_902779245.1 uncultured Lachnospiraceae bacterium
CATCCTTCCGGACATCAAGGGAGAGTCCTTTCAGGAAGGATGGCGTCAGGAAGTATAGGAAAGGAGCCGCGGCGCATGTACAGAGAGCATACGAAAGCCGTCCGCATCGGCGACCGCTTCATCGGGGGCGGTCATCCGATCACGGTGCAGTCCATGACAAATACCAAGACGGAGGATGCCGAGGCGACCATTGGCCAGATCCTTCGTCTCGAAGAAGCCGGCTGCGAGATCATTCGCAGCACCGTCCCCACCCTCGAAGCGGCCGAGGCCTTTGCAAAGATCAAGAAAGCGATTCATATTCCCATCGTGGCGGATGTCCACTTTGACTACCGCATGGCCATCGCCGCCATCGAAAACGGGGCGGACGCCATCCGCATCAATCCCGGCAACATTGGCGGGCCGGAGCGCGTCCGTGCCGTGGTCGCGGCCGCGAAGGCCAGGGAGATCCCGATCCGCGTCGGCGTGAATTCCGGCTCGCTGGAAAAGGAGATCGTAGCCAAATACGGCCAGGTGACTCCGGAAGGCCTTGTGGAAAGCGCCCTCGCAAAGGTAAAAATGATCGAGGACATGGACTACGACCGCATGGTCATTTCCATCAAATCCTCGGATGTGCGTCTGTGCATCGCGGCCCATGAGCTCATCGCGAAAAAAACCATTTATCCCCTCCATGTCGGCATTACCGAGGCCGGCGGACTCTTCGCCGGAGCGGTCAAATCCTCCGTCGGGCTGGGCGTGATCCTCTACCAGGGAATCGGCGATACGATCCGCGTCTCCCTCACCGGCGACCCGATCGAGGAAGTGCGGGCCGGCCGTCTCATCCTGAAAGCCCTCGGGCTTCGAAAAGGACAGGTGGAGGTCGTTTCCTGCCCAACCTGCGGACGGACCCAGATCGATCTGATTTCCCTTGCGGGCCAGGTCGAGAAAATGGTGGCTCCGGTAAACGCGGAGCTTAAGGTGGCAGTCATGGGCTGCGTCGTGAACGGCCCCGGCGAAGCTGCCGAGGCGGATCTCGCGGTCTGCGGCGGAAAGGGCGAGGGACTGATCTTAAAGCGCGGGAAAGTTATTCGCAAGGTTCCGGAGGAAGGGCTTCTGGAAGCTTTCCGCGAGGAGCTGGAAAAGCTCGTCGATAAAGAATAAAGGCGAACTATATAGAAAATGTTTCCCGGAGATCGATATGCTGAAAGATGTTGAATTGATGCTGCTGGAGCAGCTGGAGTATCTGAACCGTGAGGTAACGGAGACGGCCGGAGTATTTCCCGGGAGCTGGGAGGGCCGGAGCGTCGGAGAAATTCTGGCGGTTTTTGACGAGGACGCGCTGCGCCGGCTGGCCGAAAAGAAGGATGAGGAGGTTGGCACGCTGATCAGCGGGCGGGAGTGGTCTGTCCTGATTCCTGCGATCCGTAAGAACGCACGTCTGTCGAAGCTTGTCTGCGTCGGAAGGACGGAGCCCGACACGCAGCAAAAAGCCGAAAAAACGCAGGCTTCCGGGCCGGAAAACGTCCCGGAAACCGCAGACTCGCCCGCCATCAAGCCGGAAAATGCCCCGGAAACCGCAGGCTCGCCCGCCATCAAGCCGGAAAATGTCGAAAATGCCTTGGATTCCGCAGGTTTGCCCGAAAGCCGGCCGGAAGATGACCCGGAGGCGGTGTACGCGACCTGCTATCTTGCGGATGACGGGAAGGCATACGTCGCTTTCCGGGGAACCTCCAGCGGCTTCGAATGGTACGACGACGTGGACGGCCTGCATGGTTCGGACACGGTCTGCCAGGAGGCGGCCCTGGCCTGTCTGGAAAGCCTTCCCTTTGACGACATCACGGTCATCGGACATTCCAAGGGCGGAAACAAGGCCCAGTACCTGGCCATCGTTTCCGAAAAAGTCACCCGCTGCATTTCCATGGACGGACAGGGCTTCTCCAGAGAATTTTTGGAAAAATACGCTGAAAAGATTCAGGCAAAGGCAGGCTCCGTCCGGAATTATTCGCTCTCCCGGGATTATGTCCATATCCTGATGTACCCGATTCCCGGCGCGGAGCAAATCTATTGTAAGGGCGGCCAAAGACACCATGGGTATTTCGCTCACAGCTCGGCCGGCTTCTTCCAATATGATGAGGGTGAGCCTTTCCGCCTCATGCTCGATGAAACCGGGCTGCCGTATTATCTGCAGACGGAAGAGAACCAGGGGATGCATTACCTTCACGGCTTCACCTGCTTCGCGCTTGCGACGATGGCCGCCAACATGAAGGAGCTCATGATCGTCTATATCGGCAATATCCTCGCGCTCTCCATGACCGGTGATTACGTCGTGACCGAAGGGGAAAAGATCTACGACCATGGAAAACTGGCGGATTATATTTTTTCCGACCAGCGGACGGCAGCCTTCTTCCTGGCCTACCTCCTGAAATATGTAGACATTTGCCGTTTTTCCGAGGAGCAGTTCACGGCCCTTCTGGGTGCTATGGGCGTGAAGGGCTTTTATGAGAATCTGCTCGGTGCGGCGGACAGGAGACGGCAGAAGGGCTTCTATAAACAGGGAAGTTCCCTGCTGGTTTTCTTTCTCCGCCAGCTGAAGGATGGCCGGGTCGATCCGATCCTCGAGGAAATGTTCGAGGTGGCCGCGAAGCAGGTCTTCAGGAAGAACGTCCTGAAGGGGCTTGAGGGAGCCTTTAATGTCCGGAAATTCTGGCGGGACACGGAACGCGCCTTCGGCCGGATCCGGGTAGCGGATCCGGAGAAGGCAATCGCGGATTATCATCGGGACTGAAAATGAAATGGCTCCCGGAGGCCTTGGTGATGGAAAATATCGTTTCTGGTCACACGGTGACCAGAAACGAAGGCGTTTTGCAATGAAATCGCCCTGCGGGCGATGGCAAAACGCAGGTCAGCGACAAACTATAATTATATCTGTTCCCTCCGGGCAAAATGGAGTGAAAAAAATGAAAGAGTCAAGATTTATCGTTTTCGATGTGGAAACGCCCAACCGGTACAACAGCCGGATGAGCGCCATCGGCATTTCCGTGGTGGAAGGACGAAAAATCACCGAAAGCTGCTTCTCCTACGTCAATCCGGAGCAGCCCTTTGACAGATTCAATACGCTGCTCACCGGGATCGACCGGCGAACGGTCGCGGACGCGCCGACATTTCCGGAGCTGTGGGAAAAGCTTGAGCCCTTGTTCTCCTCCGGGATCCTGGTCGCTCACAACGCGGTCTTTGATATGGGGGTGCTAAAGAAATGCCTGAGAGACTACGGCATCTTCTGGAAGACGTCCGCGCCCTACTGCTGCACCGTCCAGATGGGCCGGCGCCTCCTGCCGGGGATGAGCCATAAGCTGGACAGCATGTGCGCGTATTACGGCATCGGCCTTGACCATCACAAGGCGGACAGCGACAGCAGCGCGGCGGCGGAGATTTTGATCCGCTATATGGAGGCAGGGGCATCCGTTGACAGTTTTGTGAGGCAATATATGCTGTAACCAATAAGGCAGAGGGAGGCGGATGCCGAACCTCTGGAACGCCCTCGCGGGCCGCGCACTGACGGTATAGTAGTAAATAGCGTTAAAAATATTAAAAACAAGTTGGAATATGACGAGGACAGCGTGTATGCGTTTCTTAACAAGGACGTGAAAAGAAAAAACTATATTTATGCCCGCGTTTCAACTTCGAAGCAGAAAAAAGACCTGGAAAACCAAATCGAATTGCTGAAGCAATTTTGTTTTACAAATGGTTATACGGTTTCCGGTATCTTTGCCGACGTGGCCAGCGGAATCAGCTTTGAAAAGCGAAAAGAATTCTTCACCATGCTGGATGATATCCTTGCCGGAAAAGTGGGGAGGGTGGTCATTACGTACAAGGATCGGCTTTCCAGGGTAGGTTTCGATTTGTTCCTGCATTTGTTCCAAAAATATCACTGTGAGATTGTCGTCATGAGCGAGGTCGGGTCGGTCAAGCTTGATAGTCAGGAGATATTTGAGGAAATTATAAGCCTTTTGCAGTGTTATTCCATGAAACTGTATAGCAAGCGAAAGGAAAAGAAGATAAAGGAGGTATTGATGGAGGATGCAGAGGGGGAATCTGGAAGCAACGAGGGTTGAGAAGCACGTCATCAAGAGAACCAATCCGTTTTACAAGAAACTGGTCGAATTTTGCACACTGTCCAAGAACCTCTATAACCACGCCAACTACCTTGTCAGGCAGCGTTTTATAAAGGAAAACATCTGGCTTCGATATGCGGAGTTGGACCGCATCCTAAAGGCGGACGTAGAGTATCCCGATTACAGGGCCATGCCGACGGCACAGTGTGCACAGCAGATTCTCCGGCTCCTGGAGAAGAACTGGAAGTCGTTTTTCGAGGCCATAAAGGACTGGAAGAGCCATCCCGAAAAATACCTTGGCAGGCCAAAGCTGCCGAAATACCTTGATAAGAACGGCAAATGCGTGCTGATCCTTACAAACCAGAATTGCCGACTAAGGGAAGGGCATATCTTCTTCCCGAAGGTGTTCGAGGGGTTCTCCATTAAGACAAAATTTGCCGAAAGGGACAACCTTGTTTCTTTCCAGCTCTGCGCTAGTTTTTTCAAGTTCAGCGTTGGTTGTTTTTAGCTTATTTTTTGTTGATTCAAGCTTTTCATTTGTTGTATCAAGCTGGTTGAGAGTAATTTTGAGTCTGGATTCTGTATTATTAAGAGCGTCTTTAACTGATGCCAGCTGCTCTTTACTCTGATTTAAGGCATTCTCTTTGTTCTGAAGCTTTTCGTTGCTACGAGTCAGCTCGCCTCTGAGATTCTGAATAATTTTGGTCTGATTTT
>CACZBB010000292.1 GCA_902779245.1 uncultured Lachnospiraceae bacterium
AGGAAGGGGTTTTCGGGCGACCAGAGCTGCGGATCCTCGATGGGGATTCGAAGCTCCTCGTCGGAATTTCCTTCTGCCGTCCGGTTTGCCTGTCCGAAGCAAGACCGGGCATTTGCCGCGGATTCTTCGGAAAAAATCTCCCTGTCCGCGAAGATGCCGCCGCCCGTAAGCTCGATCCGGACTTTTGAGGGAGCATTTGTCAGGACTTTTATCCGGACGGAAGAATTCTCAACGTCCGGAACGATCTCCACACGCCTGATGAAGGTCTTTGGAACCTCCTCCATCCAGACGGTCTGCCAGATCCCGCTTTGGGGGGTGTAGAACATGCCGCTGTGGTCGAGCTTCTGCTTGCCGCGGAGGCACCAGGAAAGATCCGAGGTGTCGCGGACACAGAGTGTCAGGATGTTTTTGCCGGGGCGCATCGCGCGGGTGATGTCCGCGGTGAAGGCGAGGTAGCCGCCGTGGTGGTGGGCGGCGAGACGGCCGTTGACGAAGACCATGGCCTCCTCGTCGACGGCCCCGAAATGCAGAAGCAGGCACTTCCCTTCGGGGATCTCGGGATAAGTAATCTCCCGGCGGTACCAGAGAAGCTCGCCGGGCTGGAGGACGCGGTTTACTCCGGAAAGCAGGCACTCCGGCGAGAAGGGGACGAGGATCCTGCCGTCCCATTCCTCCGGCTCCTCGAGAAGCGGGCGCATATCCATGAGGTCGATGTGGATGGCGGCCTCGCCGGAATAGGCGGCAAGGTCCGAAAGAAGCTTGTCGGCTTTCTTGTCATAGGCGGCCGCAACCTTGTTTAAGCGCTCCGAGAGCTGCGCCGCCGCGCGGGCAAGATGCTTTGAGTTCTTTCGAACCTCGGAAAGCTGCCTTAGAGTTTTTGCGGCCTTCCGTGTCAGCGGCGTATGGGTGTGGCGGCGGATCGGATCCGGAACGATGGCATACTCCCAATAACCGTTCAGATTGATATAGGAAGAGCGCCGAAGCTGCGGCCGGGGGTACTCCGGGAGGACATTTGCCGGGTCAAGAGATTCGCCGAAGGCGGACAGGAGGGCGGTCGTGTCCACTTTTTTTCGGTTCAGCTCCAAAGTAGCGATCATTTCCTTGATTTTCATAGATGACTCCTGAATACGGATGATACCCCTACTATACCACAATTTGCCGAAAAAGTCCTGACCTTCCTTCGGAAACTCGCAATAAGCCACATTCGTTCATGTAGGGCGGTAAAAAGAAAAATGATTTTTTGTTGACAAATGAGACTACAAGGTTTAGAATGAAAGAAACTACAAAACGTAGACAAAAGGAGGGATGAATTATGCCGGACATTCAAATGGGTGTTCTTGAGGGACGGTTTGCGGATCTGGTCTGGGAGCGGGTCCCCGTGACGACCGCCGAGCTGGTGCAGTTGGGGGAGAAGACATTTGGCTGGAAACGGACGACGACGTACACGGTTCTTAAGCGTCTTAGTGATAAGGGGATTTTTGAAAATACGAAGGGCACGGTCAACGCGCTCATGACGAGGGAAGAGTTTTACTCGAAGCTCTCGCGGCGGTACGTGGAGGAGTCCTTCGAGGGATCGCTTCCCGCGTTCGTCGCGGCATTCACCAGCGGAAAGCGTCTTTCGGAGGAGGATGCCGAAAAGATCCGGCGGATGATCGACGCTGCGGAAGACTGACCGGCGGCTGTTCTTACGAGGCCGCAAGGCCGAAGAGTCTCACCGGAAAGCAAGTGCGCGAGGTAAGAGGCGTTCATTGCCTGGGATGACATTTGTTTTGTGCTGTTTCTGGTCACACGGTGACCAGAAACGAAGGCGTTTTGCAATGAAATCGCCCTGCGGGCGATGGCACGCCTCAGTGTACAGAAAACAGTCCGGTGGAGGAGTAAAGAGTATGGAAGATATTTTTATTCAGATTTTGAATATGGGCATCACGGCCGGGTGGCTGATCCTGGCCGTGATCGCGGCGAGGTTTTTGCTAAAAAAGGCTCCCCGGAGGTTCACGATGCTTCTCTGGGGCCTGGTCGCGCTTCGGCTGATCCTGCCGTTTTCCATTGAAGCCCCCACGAGCCTTGTGCCGAGCGCGGAGACGATCAGCCCATCGGCCTTGTATGCCAATCGCCCGGAGATCCACAGCGGCATCACCGCCCTGAACCGGACGGTGAATCCCGTGATCGAAACAACGCTGGCACCAAGTCCTGGGGACGGCGCAAGCCCCGTGCAGGCGCTTGCCTTCATCGGAAGCAATCTCTGGCTCCTGGGGATGGCGGCGCTTCTCGTCTATGCCGTGGTCAGCTCCCTTAGGCTCCGCAGGAAGGTCCGCGAGGCGGTCCTTCTTCGGGAAAACATCTGGATCTGCGACCAGGTGGAAACGCCATTTGTCTTGGGGGTTTTTCGGCCGCGCATTTACCTGCCGTCATGGCTGGCCGACGGGCCGGAGGCCGGAAAGGAGCTGGACGCGGTGCTCGCCCATGAGAAAGCGCATTTGTCAAGAAGGGATCCTTTGTGGAAAGCGCTGGGCTTTCTTCTATTGACGGTTTACTGGTTTCATCCGTTGGTGTGGGCCGCGTACCTGCTGCTTTGCCGTGACATCGAGACGGCCTGCGACGAGAGGGTTATCCGGGATATGGACCTTACGGGCAAAAAAGCCTACGCCCACGCGCTCGTCACCTGCGGGCGGCGGCAGAGGGCCGTGCTCGTCTGCCCGCTGGCCTTCGGCGAGGTGAGCGTGAAGGAGAGGGTGAAGAGCGTTCTTAACTATAAAAAGCCCGGTTTCTGGATCCTCATCGCCGCGTTGGCTGTGTGCGTCGTCGTCATCATCTGTTTTGTGACCAATCCGGCAAAGAAGGAAGCGGCCTCGCAGAACCCGCCTGTTCTCAAGGTCAAGGTCGAGAGCTTAAAAAGCCTGATCAGCAAAACCAGGGAAAACGGCATGGAGTATGTGCGTTGGTTTGCCGCCGGGGTCGGGGAGACGGAGGTCGGCTGGATCCCGCTCTTTAGGCTGGAGGAGTATCTGGCAAATGCAGACTGGAAGGAGTGCGGAGTTCCGGGGAGCCTGCCGGAATCCGAGCATTTTCTGATAACGGTCGGCTCGGAATATCGGATGACCCTGTATAAAGAGCCGGCGCTTGCCTGCGTCGCGCATCGGGGAGAGGAAAAATATTATCAGATCGGCGCGGAGGATTATGAGGCTATGTGGGAAGTCTTCTCGCCATATTCCAGGGAAGACAGTACGCATATTTATTACAACAATATCCCGATCTATACCCCCTACGTCGGGGACGCCTCGAAGGTCAGCCAGATCGCCAGGAGCCTTCCCTGGCCGGAGGGGTACACCTATGACAGCATAAAAATCTGGTCGGAGACCGAACCTTACGGGCTGGACATTTTTCTAAACGGCAGCATCGTTTCGCCGGAGAATGAGCTGCCCGCGGAAATGAAAAATGCCTTCCGCACCTGCGCGGAGTATGCATTTGCCTCGATCGGGAATCTTGGCGCGATTCGCTTTTACGTGGCGGACGAGTATGGGCAAAAATGGTTCCTCTATGAAAGCAGCCGGGCGAAGGAAGGGGTTCCCACGGAGATTCCTTATGGGAGCTTTAAGTGCGGAGGTGAGCTCGGAGCGACGCTTACGCTCGAAAAGGGTGAGACATTTAATCAGTTTAACTTTGCCTACGATCTTTTGAGCAGCTACCTGCCGTACGTC
>CACZBB010000293.1 GCA_902779245.1 uncultured Lachnospiraceae bacterium
TAAAAACGAAAATGATTCTATCCGCCGTCAATTCCGCGACATTCCGCAGATAAACAACGATTTTAGAGGCAACGATTTTGGCTACCTCGCCGGCACCAAAATAGAATCAGTATCTATTGCAAAACTTTTATTTGCAGCGCATTACGAAAAGCTCGGCTACGAGGCAACCGTTCTTGATTCGGGGGCGGTGCTCCTGAAAAGAAAATAAGAGGGAAAAGAAACAGGGGGCGGAATTGACCGTCCCCTGTTTGCTGATTGGCTTCTTTCTGTATATGCTCCCCCATCAGGATATGTTGACCCGCGTTCCATTTGCAATTTTCGTCCCTTGTCATTCCTGAAGGGAAGATGTTTCCCCTGGCTTGGAGTCCGGCTTCTCGTCATGGCATTTTGAACCGTACAGGTAGAATTATTTATTCGGCCTGTTTTACGCGGATCGCAGCGTTTATTTTCCTCCGGACAAATCCGCATCGAAGAGCCGTACGCATGGAAGCTGCATTAGCTTCCGCGTGCACACATCTTTTGAACAAGCGCCGAGGCTATGCCGCGTCCGCGATACTCCGCGGCCACCTCCACGCCTATATCGACCTCCTCCGAGCTTACCGCGGCAGAAAAAGCCGTGCCGCAATACCGGTCCTGAAAAAATGCCAGATAACCGCTGCCATTTTTCAGGAAGTTCGTCTCTTCCCATGAAAATGAGGGAATAATCCTGCCGGTGATCGCGTGGATATTCTTTCCGTCAATCTTTCGGATGTCAAGATCCGAAGGTACAGGGCTGATCTTTCCGGCATACCCGTATTCGATTCTCCTGCCGATCTCCCGGCCCTTCTGACGGAAAAAACCGACGGCAAGTTCATCCTCCGTTATGAGGAGCATACGTCTTCGATCCATAGGGCAGATATCACTCATGATTTCTTCGAGAATTCTTTCGGATACTCTGCCGGAAATATACGCGAAGCCGCAATTGTGCCAGAAAAGCACGGTTTCCACGTCCGTTCCCTCGTTCACATAGATGTCGCCGGATTGGAAGCCTTCCGCGATGGAACAAGGATATACCCTGTTCGCCGTATTGGCCCTTGCCCACGGCACGTATTTCCAATATTCGTCTTTAGCTGCTTTTCTCATCGCTTCTCCGATCACCGTCAGGTGATGATTTCGATCCTGCTTCCGCCTGTTTTTTCTTTGGTAACAACGATTTGCTTATCGATGCGCTCTTTGAGCTCGGCGACGTGGGAGATGATCCCTACAAGGCGGTTGTTCTCGGATAGGTCGAGAAGCGTTCGGATCGCCTGACGCAGCGAGTCCTCGTCCAGCGAGCCGAAGCCCTCGTCCACGAACATGGTGTCGAGCCGGATGCCGCCCGCCGAGGACTGGATCTCATCGGAAAGCCCGAGGGCAAGGGAAAGCGAGGCCATGAAGGATTCCCCGCCGGAGAGGGATTTTACGCTTCGAAGCGTCCCGTTATAGTGGTCGAGGACATCGAGGTCGAGGCCGCTCTGCGCCTGGCTGTTCTCCGCAACCCTTCGGCGCCGAAGCTCGTACTGGCTGCCGGTCATCGTCAGAAGCCGGCGGGTGGCCCGGTTGATGATCCGGTCGAAATAGGTTGTCTGGACATAGGTCTCCAGCATGACCTTCTCCTTCCCGCCAAGCCTCCCGTTGGCCGTGTCGGAGAGGGCGCTGACCCATTGATATTTCCTCTCCAGCCGGTCCAGCTCTCCGGCCTTTTCCGAAACCTTGTCGCGGATGATTCGATTGCTGTATAAGCGGTTGCCGAGGGCTTTGTCTTCCTCTTTATCCTTTTTGCTGAGCTCTTCAAGCGTGTTCTTTTCTTCCAGAAGCTTTGCCTTGTCCGGAGCTTCTTGTTCGCTGATCTGCCGCTCAAGCTGCTCCTTCCGCGCATTTTGCGCGTTCAGAGCATCATTTTCCCGATCATAATGCTCTTTAGCCTCTTTGAGGATCTTTTCCAGTTTTTCTTTTTGTCGTTCATCCGCGGTCTGCTTTTCCTGTGCTTCTTTTAAGCCGGAGAAGGAAAGCACTTCAGACAAGGCCGAAATGCCGGCGTTTATCCCTTCCTTTTCCTTTTCAAGCTCCGTGACGCTGTTCTCTCGATTTTTGACGGTTTGCTCTAAGTCTTTCAGTTTTTCTTCTGCCTTCGGAATCGTTTCATCGAGCTCGCCTCGTCGATCGATCCGGGCTTCTTCCGCGCGGATTTCCTGCCCAAGCCTGGCTATGGCGTTTTCTTCTTCCGCCGCCTTCTGCGCCGTTGCCGCAATGACCACCGACAGGGAGGCGGATTCTTCGTCGGTGAGCGC
>CACZBB010000294.1 GCA_902779245.1 uncultured Lachnospiraceae bacterium
ATTTTCTTCATGGCATGTCCTTCCGCTTTGTATGCGATGCGGGGATTATACACAGAGTGCGGAGGTGTTGTCAAATCGGCGGGGACATGTTATCATGTGCCGCAACGGGAAGAACGACATGGACATTTCACGAAAGAGCTTTCTGATTGGATCGGTGGCGGCGGCGTCTGCGGCGCCGCGCGTGCACGCCGCGGCGGCGGGGCAACGGTCCCCGACGTTCGCGGAGCCGACCCTTCCGCCGAAAGGAATCAAGGCGGTCATCCTCGCGGGAGAAACGGCGGTCCTGGACGGCAGAATCGTGAACGGCCGCCTGGGAAAACCGATCCGCAAACAACGGTAATCGTAAACTGACAGGGAAAGCCCCTGGCAGCTTAAAAGAAACTTAAGAAAAAACAGTCAGAACCCCTTGACAACTGAATAAATATTCACTATAATAACCGGCGTCGAATAAATTTATGCGAAAGGACAAATGAAATGAAAAAAATAGTTTCGATAGCATTGATTCTGGTTCTTATCTTCAGCGTTGCCGCGACGGCTGCATTTGCTGAAAAGAAAGAAGTCCTCGTCTTCGGTACGAGCGCGGACTATGCTCCGTTTGAGTTCATGTATCCGGATGAGAGCGGCAAGATGGTTTACGGCGGCATCGACGTCATGGTCGCACAGTACATTGCCGACCATCTCGGAATGGAGCTCCAGATCGAGAACATGGACTTCGGCTACCTGCTCACCGCGCTGAACAAGGGCGACTTTGACATCGTCCTGGCCGACATTGAGCCGACCGAGAAGCGCCAGAAGGCGGCCGACTTCTCCGAGAGCTATCTGGACGAGCTGCCCGAGTACATCCTGATCCGCGCCGAGGATGCCGACAAGTTCCAGGATGCCGCGACCGATTTTAACGGCGTGAGCGTCGGTGCTCAGACCGGCTCCACCAAGGTCGAGAAGGCCGAGCAGAACCTGATCGGCTGCAACGTCGTCTCCCTGCCCCTGGTGACCGACCTCGTCAATGAGCTCGTCAACGGCAAAATCGATGCGATCCTTCTGGACGGTTCTGTCGCTGTCTCCTATGACAAGCAGTATGAACAGCTCACCATCGCCGAAGAAGCCAGCAAGGTCTTCCCGGAGCCCAACGGCATCGCGGTTGCGGTGGCCAAGGGCGACCCGAAGGGACTTCTGGACGGCATCAACGAAGCCATCGAACAGCTGAAGGCCGAGGGCAAGATCGATGAGTTCAAGGCTGCGGTCGACGCCATCCAGGGAATTGAGGAAGTCTCCGCGGACGCTCCCGAGGGCTATGAATCCGACGACGTCCTCCTTGGCGAAGAGGAAGCCGAAGCTGTTGAAGAGGCCGCTGCCGAAACGAAATAATCACCGCTGCGGCTTTCGTCCGCACACTGCGGTAATTCTATGATCTTTTAAAAGTACGAATGTGTAAGGCGTGATGCCTTACACATTCGTGTATTATTCAAACTCTTGCAATACTCACGAAAGGACTTCTGATCTATGGACTGGGAAGGTATTTTCGGCAATCTGTCGCCGGCTTCGTTCTTTAACTTCTCCTTCTTGGGAGAATACGGAACGTATATCCTGCAGGCGGTCGGCTATACACTGCTTCTGGCCGTGTGTTCCGTTCTGCTGGCGGTAATACCGGCGCTGCTTCTGGCCATCATGCGCCTGAGCAAGAACAAACTGGTCAAGGGCATCTCCGGCGCATACATCGCCATCTTTCGCTCGACTCCGCTGCTCGTCCAGCTGAGCATCATCTATTTCGGCCTGTTCGGCGCAGTGCGGATCCCGAACAGCTGGCAGCTCTTCGGATTTATTCCGATGAGCAGATTTATCCCCGGTGTGGTGGCGCTGGCGCTGAACTCTTCCGCCTACGTGGCGGAGATTTTCCGCGGCGGCATCCTCGCGGTGGATATCTCCCCGGTGTGGTGGCGCTGGCGCTGAACTCTTCCGCCTACGTGGCGGAGATCTTCCGCGGCGGCATCCTCGCGGTGGATATCGGCCAGACAGAGGCTGCCCGTTCGCTGGGGCTTACTTCCTGGTCCTCCATGAAGCTTGTCGTTCTGCCGCAGGCGATCAAGAACGTCCTGCCCGCCCTGGCCAATGAAATCGTCACCATGGTGAAGGAATCGTCCATCTGCTCGACGCTGGGTATGGCGGAGCTGATGTTTGCCGCGAAGACCGTCGCAGGTGCGACATATATCACGCTTGCGCCGTATACGATCGCGGCGTTGATCTACTTTGCCATCAACTATCCGGCCTCCAAGGCCATCGAGGCAATTGAAAGGAGAATGCGCCGTGGCGACAAGCAATGAGCTCATCCGCGTCGTAGACGTCAAAAAAGAGTATAACAACGGTACGGTCAAAGCGCTCAACGGGTGCAATCTTACCATCCATAAGGGAGAAGTCGTCGCCATCATCGGAGCCTCCGGTTCCGGAAAGAGCACGCTGCTGCGCTGCCTGAACATGCTGGAGACGCCGACTTCCGGGCATATCTATTTTGACGGAGTGGACCTGGCGGACAAGAAGGTGGACCTGAATCTCCACAGACGGAAAATGGGGATGGTGTTCCAGCACTTTAACCTCTTCCCGCACAAGACGGTGATGCAGAATATCACCCTGGCTCCGGTTCATCTGAAGCTGAAATCAAAGGCAGAGGCGCAGCAGAAAGGAAAAGAACTCCTCGAGCGCATCGGCCTTGCGAATAAGGCGAACGAGTATCCCAACATGCTCTCCGGCGGCCAGAAGCAGCGAATCGCCATCGTCCGCGCGCTTGCCATGGAACCGGAGGTCATGCTCTTCGATGAACCCACCTCCACGCTGGATCCGGAAATGGTCAACGAAGTGCTGGACCTGATGCGGGACCTGGCACG
>CACZBB010000295.1 GCA_902779245.1 uncultured Lachnospiraceae bacterium
GCAGGGCGATTTCATTGCAAAACGCCTTCGTTTCTGGTCACCGTGTGACCAGAAACGAAAATTGTTTTCAGGAGGCTTGTTATGGCGGATATTAAGGAGCTTCGGAGGGATATCGACAGTGTTGACCGGGTTCTGGTTGCCTATCTTTGCCGGCGGCTGGAGATCGTCCGGGAGATCGGCGCGTACAAGGCGGAGCGGAAGCTGCCGGTCCTTGACGCGGCGCGGGAGGAGGAAAAGCTGAAGGCGGTCCGGGTTCTGGCGGGCGGGGACGCGGCGGATTACTGCGAGGCGGTTTTCCGGGAGATCCTCGCGGCAAGCCGGGAGGCGCAGAAAGATATCTACGCTTCGGAGCCTGAAAACTGACGGCACAGATATTGGAGGTTTTTATGCAGACGATGGACTGTATTCTTTACCGGGAGCTGGATCGGCTTCCCGGAGGGAAGGTCGTCGGGGAGATCGAACGGCTGGCGGAAATGCTGCCGGATGTGCCGGCCCGGGAGCTTCCGGCTGCCCGGAGCAGGTTTTTCGGTGCGGTCGGCGGCCTTTTGGAGCTGGCCGCTGAATACGGTTTTTCCGGGAATCTGTGGCATGCCGCCCTCACCTTCCTCCTTGTCAATCACGAGAATGCTTTTTCGACGGCTCTCGAGATCGGCGGTGAGGCCGGAGCGGGCCTTCGCCGGGCGGCGCTGCATGACATGCACGCGTTCCGGTCGCTCTTCGGGATCAATCTTCAGGCGATCGGGGAAGCCCTCTCGACCGGCCAGCACAGACTGCTCCTGGATTTCGAGGCCGGGGACGAGAAGCGCGGCCGCCTCGGGAGCACGATCCGCGCAAGGCTCCGAAGCCTTGCGAAGGCACTGGGCGCGGCGGCGGATGAGCCGGCGTTTCTGGCATGCCTTGAAGCCTTCTACCGCGAGTACGGGGTGGGGAGCTTCGGGCTCCACAAGGCGTTCAGGATCGAGCCTTCCGCTAAAGTCCGGGAGGGCTTTGAAACACTGCCCCAAAGCCCCGGAAGCGGATATTTGCCGGCGGCCTTTGGCGCGGCCCGAATCGTTCCGGTGCCCAATGTCCGAAAGGTTTCCTTTGACGATCTCATCGGGTACGAGGCCGCAAAAAAACAGCTCATCGACAACACGGAGGCATTTGTCGAGAAGAGAGCGGCCAATAACTGCCTGCTCTACGGAGAGGCGGGAACCGGGAAGTCGTCGAGTATTAAAGCGCTTCTGGAACGCTTTTTCGACCGGGGGCTGCGCATCATCGAGATTACGCGCTACGATTTCCGGGAGCTGCACAGGATTCTTGATGAGATCAAAAACCGTAATTACCGCTTTATTTTATACATGGACGACCTCTCTTTTGAGGAGAACGAGACGGAATATAAGTTCCTGAAGGCCGTGATCGAGGGCGGGCTGGAGAAGAAGCCGGAGAACGTGCTGCTCTACGCCACCTCGAACCGGCGGCATCTGATCCGGGAGAATTACCGGGACAAGGAGGACCGCTACCAGGATATGCACGCCTCGGACACGGTGCAGGAGAAGCTTTCGCTCTCCGCGAGGTTCGGACTGCAGATCTATTTTGGCGCTCCGGAAAAACGGCAATATGAGGAGATCGTGCTCGCGCTCGCGGAGCGGAACGGCATCCGGCTGCCGGAGAGCGAGCTGCTTCTTCGGGCGAACGCCTGGGAGCTGAAGCACGGCGGCTATTCCGGCCGCACCGCGCAGCAGTTTATCGATGACCTGAAAGCCAGAGGGATGCAGGCGGAAGGTTTGTCATTCTGAGGCCGTAAGGCCGAAGAAACTTACAGAGTTACAAGTCACTCCCGTGCCAAACACTCGCTGTTTGGCACGGGCCAGCGACATAAATCAGCCTGTGTATGAACCATAAAATTATAGTTTGTCGCTGACGAAAGGCAGGCCCGCAGCGGGAGAGATCCCGGGCTTGCCCGCTGTTTTATTCGAATTTGTTCAGATAAGTCGGTACAGTGTGTTCTTTGGCTGAGATCTGTGAACAGCGAAAAAACGGGCTGTAACAAAAACGAGGAGGTATTTCATTTATGGCTGTAACGACATTTGCAGCGATCGATATCGGCTCTTACAACGTCTCAATGGAGATTTTTGAGGTGACGAAGAAGAACGGCCTGGTCTCCCTGACCTCGCTCCGCCAGCGGCTGGAGCTGGGGCGGGACGCATACTCGCAGCGGCGGATCACGCTGGAGAGCCTGAATGAGCTGACCAGCGTCCTTGCGGACTTTGGCCGCGTTATGAAGGAATACAAGGTATCGCAGTACCGCGCCTGCGCGAAGTCCGCGTTCCGGGAAGCCCGCAACAGCCTGATGGTCCGCGAGCATATCCGTAAAAAAACCGGTATCGAGATCGAGATTCTCTCCAACTCCGAGCAGCGGTTTTTAAGCTACAAATCCATCGCCTCCAAGGGCGAGGATTTCCAGCGGATGATCGAAAAGGGCACGGCGATCCTCGACGTGGGCGGCGGGAGCATCCAGATCTCCCTCTTTGACAAGGATACGCTTCTGACGACCCAGAACCTTCTTCTGGGGTCGCTGCGTATTTCCGAGCGCCTGGCGTCCTTTGCTCATGAAACGGTTCATCAGGATGAACTCATGGATCAGATGATCCGGAAGGATATTCTGAACTTCAAGCGGATGTACTTAAAGGACCGCGACATCGACACGCTGATCCTCGTGGGCGATTATTTCACGAACCTGATCTTCCAGAACCGCTCCGACCTCAACAAGATGGAAAGCCGCGAGGAGTTCCTGAAATGGTACGCGCACATCGTGACGCTTACGCCCCAGGAAGCCGCGCAGGAGCTGGAGGTCGGGAGCGAGGTGGCCAATACCGTGCTGCCGATCGCGGTGCTCTACCGCCGGCTCATCGAGGTGCTCGGCGCGAAGGCGGTCTGGCTGCCGGGAATCCAGCTCACGGACGGTATCGCCTATGATTTCGCCCTGCGGGAGAAATATATCCGCTCGCCCCATGATTTTGAGAAAGATATTCTTATGGCGGCGCGCCATATCATGAAGCGCTACGCGGGCAACAAGCCACACACGGAGGCACTGATCACCGCCGCGCTGGAGATCTTCGGGGCGGTGAAGAAGAACAATGTGCTCACGAGCCGCGACCGGCTGCTGCTGCAGGTGGCCTGCTACCTCCACGACTGCGGCAAATATATCAGCATGGTGAATGTGGGCGACTGCTCCTTCGGCATCATCATGTCCACGGAGATCATCGGACTCTCGGATACGGAGCGCGAGATCATCGCAAATGTCGTCCGCTATAATACGCAGCCGTTCCGCTATTATCAGGAGGCACGGAGCCTTACGGGGCTCGGCGAGAAGGATTATCTTCGCGTCGGTCAGCTGACCGCGATCCTGAAGATGGCCAATGGCCTTGACCAGAGCTATCTGCAGAAGATCCGGAAGATCAAGGCGACCCGGAAGGACGATGTGCTGCTTCTGGATGTCACGGCCGGCGAGGATTACACGCTGGAGAAGGGACTTTTCCGGGAAAATGTGGAATTTTTCGCGGATATGTTCGATTTGAAACCGGAGCTCAGGATCCGGAAGATGATATAACGTTACAAGTCACTCCCGTGCCAAACACTCGCCCTAAAGGACTAGCTGCGCGTCGCTGTTTGGCACGGGCCAGTGACATAAATCAGCCTGTGTATGA
>CACZBB010000296.1:0-2192 GCA_902779245.1 uncultured Lachnospiraceae bacterium
ACAAAGAAAGTTATAGTATCCTTATACAAGTGTTCGTTATCCCGCGTTTTTAGACAAATGTTTTCGATGGAAAGGAGGCTGCCATGAAGACCTGGACGAAAGAGGAGCGCTACCGCGTTCTCACCTCACCGGAGGAGATCCGGCCGCTGCACGAGCTTATCTGCCACTCCGCGTACCGCCAGACCTTTCACATTCAGCCCGTTACCGGGCTTCTCAACGACCCGAACGGCTTTGTTTACCACAACGGGGTCTGGCATCTCTTTTACCAGTGGTGTCCCTGGGGCGCTGTCCACGGGCTGAAATACTGGTACCATACCACATCCCGCGACCTTGTCCACTGGCGGAACGAGGGCGTCTGTATCTGCCCGGATTCCGACCAGGATAACAAGGGCGCCTATTCCGGCTCCGCGCTCCCCGGGGACGACGCGCTGTATCTTTTCTATTCGGGCAATCACCGGGAGCCCGACTGGACGCGGATTTCCTATACCTGCGCCGTCAAGCTTTACGATGACGGGCGCGTGAAAAAGCTTCCGCACCCGATCTTCGGCCCGCATCCGGATTTCACGGAGCACCAGCGCGACCCGAAGATCGTCTATGTCGAGTCCCAGGGAGCTTATTACATTCTTCTCGGTGCGCAGTCGAAGGATAAGCACGGCGGGATCCTCCTTTACCGTTCACGCACGCTGACCGATGGCTGGAGCTTTGCCGGGCGTCTGACGGTTCCCGGTTTTATGGAATTCGGCGATATGTGGGAATGCCCGTCCATCGAGCGGATCTCCGGCAGGGATGTGCTCATCTTCTGCCCGCAGCATTTGAAGCTTCCGGGACGCGGCGATTCCATTCATCACAACGGCTATCTGCTCGGAACGATGGACTGGGAGAAGCTTACGTTTACGCCGGACGGCAGCTTCCATGTTCTTGACTTCGGCTTTGACGCTTATGCCGCCGAGTGCGCGGCCAATCTCGACGGGAACGGACGGGCGGTTCTCTCGGCCTGGATGGGGCTTCCGGACGCCTCTTATCCCGTCACGGATGAGGAGGAGTGGTCCGGGTGCCTGACGCTTCCGCGCGAGCTCCGCGTGCGCGGCCGCCGGCTGATCCAGACCCCGCTGCCCGGGCTTCGCGCGCTCCGCCGGCGGGCGCTGGATCCTGCCACGCGTATTTTGCCCAATGCCGCCGAGCTTGATTTTTTCCCGGGGATGGACAAGGTTCCGTCAAATGCCGACGCCGATGCCTGGGGGGATGCGCCGAAGGGGCTCGTTGTCGGCGCCGCCGCCGAAACGCCCGGAACCGATGCTTTGGCACATGTCTTTGAGGAGGCAATGCCGGAGGATATTTTCTCAAAAGACGGCTGGGTGGATGCCCCCTTCACGCTGTGGCTCTTTACGAAGCCGGACGGCTCGGGCGGGCTCTGTATTTCCTATGACCCGTCGGCGCTGATGGTAACGGTGGATCGCTCCGGCATGACGAACCGCTTCAACACGGAGCTGGGAGAAGCCAGAAGCCACGCCCTGACCGGGCCGCTCCGCCACCTCCGCATATTTATCGATCACAGTTCGATCGAGATCTTCGTGAACGACGGGGACGCCGTCTTCTCCTCCCGCGTCTTCCCCGAAGAGTGGGAGAGAGGCTTTGTCGTGGAGGGGCGCGCCGCGCTGAGGCTTTTCCCGCTCCGCGCCGCCGTCCTGGATAATTTCCTTGTCTGAGGACACCGCCGGACGGGATGAAATCCCGTTACAAGTCACTCCCGTGCCAAACACTCGCTGTTTGGCACGGGCCAGTGACATAAATCAGCCTGTGTATGAACCATAAAATTATAGTTTGTCGCTAGCCTGTGTATGAACCATAAAATTATAGTTTGTCGCTAACCTGCGTTTTGCCATCGCCCGCAGGGCGATTTCATTGCAAAACGCCTTCGTTTCTGGTCACCATGTGACCAGAAACGAAATCCCTGCCTTTTAGGAACGAAAAATCCGAAGCCGGTTCTTTCAGGGGTGAAGCGGAGCCGCTCCGTTAAAGCGGCTCCGGGCCGGATTATCAGAGGCAGGTCAGCCGTTATATCAGGGGAAGACTTTTCGGGTTTTTGAGTTCCGGTAAGGAGCTGTCACGAAATAAAATGTACAGATTGCGTAGGATATTTTTCCGAGGGCAAGGAAGAAAGCCGAAGTCGTAGCGGGCTACGACAAGGTTTT
>CACZBB010000296.1:2198-2990 GCA_902779245.1 uncultured Lachnospiraceae bacterium
GCCGAAGTCGTAGCGGGCTACGACAAGGTTTTCTGACGCAGACATCGGGAAAATAGACAAGCAAGATGTGCAAGTTATTTCGTGACGGTTCCTAAGTTTCTGGAGAGGATGACAGGATTTCGCGGGTCGCCTGCCTGGAAGATGAGGGGGAAAAAATGTCGGATAGCGCCGGATTCAAACGGACAAAGCTCCTGTTAATCGTGGTTCTGATCTTTTATCTCTTCACGGTCCTCTGGTTTACGGTTTTGTGCAGAAGGCCCGGGGAGCAGAAGATTCAGCTGGAGCTTTTCTGGTCTTACCGGCTGTGGTTTTCGGGAAACTGGGGATTCGGCTGGGAGATTCTGGGAAATATTGCGATGTTCGGACCGTTTGGCTTTATGGTGGGCGAGCTTCTCTGTGAGCGGCCGGTCCGGCGGATCGGCGCCGCCTTTGCCCTGACGGTCGTCTCCGGGTTTCTTTTCTCCGGGCTGATCGAGGGACTGCAATATGTGCTCTGCCGCGGGCTCTTTGAGTGGGACGACTTTGTCAGCAATACCCTCGGGGCGGCCCTCGGCTTCGGCGCTTGGCGGCTTCTTAGGCAAAAACTCCCGCCATCTCTTCGGGAAAAAAGCTTTCTCGCGATACATCTGGCATTCGCGGTCGTCTGCCTGGGGGTGCTGCTTTTTTACCGATACCCTTGAGACGCGTAAAAAGGTTTCTGGTCACACGGTGACCAGAAACGAAGGCGTTTTGCAATGAAATCGCCCTGCGGGCGATGGCAAAACGCAGGTCAGCGATAAACTATAATTTTAT
>CACZBB010000297.1 GCA_902779245.1 uncultured Lachnospiraceae bacterium
CATACCATGATTATATCAAATTTTAGGAGATGAGTCTATATAATTATTGGCAATTATTGGAAGTAGTATCAATTTCATCTATAAATTCTATTACTGCAGGTTTACCCTGAAATTCTGTGTAAGGCCTTAGCCATAACCATTGGTTCAGCAGTTTCCCGTATATACATATTTCAGGCTCTCCCGCGCAATCTCCGCCAGCCGGTAAACGGTCCGGACCTCGGTCGCGTCCCGGTCCCGCATACGAAACCGCGGAAAGAACCGGGAAATATGCAGCGGAACGTCTTCTCCGTCCGGGTTCTTCAGCCGGCTGACCCATCTTGAGAGCTCCCGCATCTCCTCCTCCGAATCATTCTCGCCCGGAACGATCAGCGTCGTCAGCTCGACATGGCAGCTCTTCACGGCAGCCTCGATGAACGTCAGAACCTGGCGCAGATCCCCGCCGAGCACCTTGCCATAGTAGCGGCCGCCAAAGCCCTTCAGATCAATGTTCATCGCGTCAATGTACGGAACCAGCTCTTCAAGAACGGTCAGCTCCGCCGTCCCGTTCGTCACCATCACATTTCTCAGGCCATTGGCATTGGCCAGCTTTGCGGTATCCCTCACGAATTCGTAACCGATGAGCGGCTCATTGTACGTAAAAGCAATTCCGATATTTCCTCTCGGCCGCATTTCCAGGGCAAGCTCAACCAGGTCCTCCGGACGTAAGCTCTCCGCCGACCTCGCGTATCTTTTCGCCTGCTCCGACCAGGAGATCTCGTGGTTCTGGCAGAACGGGCAGCGAAGATTGCAGCCAAAGCTCCCGACCGACAGGATCCGGCTTCCGGGAAAAAACCTCGCCAGCGGCTTCTTCTCGATCGGATCCAGCGCAAGCGACGTGATCCTTCCATAATTATAGGCTTCCACCCGGCCATCCCTGCATATGCGCCCGCCGCAGAAGCCGAGCTTTCCTTCCTCGATTCTACAATGCCTGAAACAAACCCCGCATTCCGCCATAGCGATTCCCTCATTTAAAATAAATGGGCATACATAGTCCGCGCTCTGTGCCACCATGCATAAAAGCCGATGTCTCCGCCGCGGAACTTTTCAGCTTACCTCTCAGTAATGCCTCACGACCTCGAACCGCTCCAGCCGGTACGGCTCCGACTCCCGTATCCCGCCCTTCTGCCGCGCGATCCGGACCTGCTCCTCCACGGTATCCACGCCGTCCAGATTCGGGAGCAGCAGTCCCCGCTTCACGCCGTGGCTCACGACCACGCCGTACCGCTTCACGTCGAGTTCATTTTCCGATGCGATCGGCTCCAGCTCTCCCAGAACGTCCACGCTGATCTCCAGCGTCGACAGCTCATCCTCCGTGACCGGCGAAAACCGCGGGTCGCGGGAGCAGGCGCTGACCGCGTTATCAATGATTTCTTCGGCGATATTTTTCTTCGTTGCCATGATCGTGCCGATACACCCGCGAAGCTTTCCGTTCCTGTGCAGAGAGACGAATACTCCTGCCCTCCGGGAAAGCATTTCCTCCGGCAGCCCCGCCGGAACGGTAATGCGCTCCCTCCGCCGGATCCAGGCTTCCAGCGAAGCTCTCGCGAGCCTTACATAAGCGTCGCTCTTTTCCGCCTTTTCCAGGCACTCCCGCTCCATTTTCTCCTGATATTCCTTCCGAAAATGCCGTCCCGCGTCCTCTCCTTTCGGATAAAACGTGCAGATTCCGTATCCCACGCCGGTCACGTCCTGATGCGAGAGCGCCGTCGCCTTTACCGTCACTCCGTCAAATGCCCCTGCCATGATCACGAAGAAATTCTCGTCGAATTCGAGCAGCTCGTCAAATGCCGCCCTCCCGCAGACGTCCATGATCCGTCGGTCGTATTCCGGCCCTTCCGCCGCAAATCCGTACGGCCCGTACGCCTGCAGCTTATGCGAAAGATCCCCGCTGGCAATGAAAACCGCCCGTCTCCCCGTCTCCTCCGCGGCCCGGGCGATGATCTGCCCCAGCCGGTAATGCTCGGAAAGCGGAAGTCCGGACAGCCCGATCCGAACGATCCTCCCGCCCGCATATTTCCTCCGGATAAACCACAGCGGGACCATCGTGCCGTGATCGAGCGACGCGTCTCTCTCCCCGAGCGTCCCCGCGGGAAAATCCTCCGCGTCCGCCAGCGCACAGATTCTCTTCACGAGCTCCGTGTCATATTTCTCCGAAAACCGCACGCCGCCCGCGCGAAACCGCCGGAACGACCCTGTCGCTCCGCTTCCCGGCGAGATATGAAAATAATCCGCGTACATCACGGAATGCGGGCTGGTGATGATCAGAGTATCCGGCAAAAGTCCGGCCACCTCCTCCGCCACCCGCTCGTACGCCCGGGTCGTCTCGGCGATCTGCTCCTCGCTCCCCCTTCCGACCTCCGGAACGATCATCGGCGGATGCGGAACCATAAAACCGGCTAAAACAGCCATTACACACCTCCTTAAATCATCATCCTTTCTGTTTCTCCTGCCTTCGCTTGTCGTTTATGATCTTCACATGCTCATTTCCCCGCATTCTCCAGCTCCCGGTTCCACGTGCATTCGAACACCTGAAACGCCTCCGCGATCACCTGCGGACGATCCTGATCCTTCGGCCCCGCAAGCCCCTTTTCCATCGTAAATAAATTTGTCTTCATTTTCTCATCCGAAGGTCCCGGAAAGCCAAGCCTCACCGCCTCTCGGAAATACCTCCGGTCATCCGGAATAAAATTGATCGCGCATTTGCCTCTGTTTAAAAGATTGTGGCAGGTATTCGAAGTATTCCGGCACTCCAGCAGCATCGCGTACTGTCCCTTCCCGGCAATATAATACGGAAAGCAAAGCGAATACGAGCCGATATTCAGGCTCCCGTCGTCATTCACCGTACTGATGCAAACCGTCGGCATCGGAAAAAACGCCGACGTCTGATAAAAATTATCCACGATCCGCAAATCCTTAAATGAACTCATCTCTACAAGTCTCCTTTATGTAATGTAAAACAATTTTCTCAAGCCCGGAATT
>CACZBB010000298.1 GCA_902779245.1 uncultured Lachnospiraceae bacterium
GGGTCTTTTGGAGCGTCCGCCCGTAAAGCGTCCCCAAAGCCCCCATGCCGACGACCGTAACAGTCTCGATCCTTCGCATACCCAACACCTCCTGCAACCCGGCGGACACACATTGCGCACGCGGCATGTATTTCTATTATTGTACCATCTTTTGCCGCATGATACAATAAAGTAAAGTGTTTCTGCTGACCAACCCGAATTTTGAAGGGAGGCTGACATGAAGAAGAAAAAAACTGTCTTGCGGGAGAAGCTGATAACGGCAAAGGCATCCCATGCGGATGTGTATCTGACCGGGAGCCTGGTGGAATACCGGGGCACGGCCCGCGTGAAGGCCGGCCGGAACGTGCTGGAGATTGCCGGCATCTCGGCACAGGCGGACCCGGCGCGGGTGCAGATGCGTTTTCAGGGCGGCGTCACCGCCTGCCACATCCTGGGGATCGAGAACCTTCCGCTGGAGGAAAACCCCGCGGTCTCCGGTCTCCGAAAACGCATCCGGGACGCCGAAGAGGCGATGGAGATCCTGAACTTCCAGTACGAAGCGTGGAAAAAAGGGGCCGACGCGGCATTTGACGAAAAAGATGTCGAAAAGGGCGCCGCGCTCCTGGAGGCGCTTCCCGAACGGCTGCTTTATAATAGGAAGAAATACCACGAGACGGAGGAGGAGCTCTCCGGACTCCGCGAGGAGCTGGAGGAGCTTCGGGGCGCGGAGGAAAACCGCACGACGATCCCCGTCCTTCGGGCGGAGATCGAGGCCGCGGCGGAGGGCGACTGCCCCTTCCTGCTGACCGCGGAGGATGAAGCCGCGTGGTCGCCCTTCTATGAGCTCCGGGTAGAGAATATATCCGAGCCGATCACGGCGAGGCTCCGCGCGACCGTCTCTCTCTCCGACAACGGCGACTGGGACCAGGTGTCGCTTCGCCTGATCTACGGCCAATGGAACCGGGAGGGGACGAGGCCGACGCTTCATCCCTGGTATCTGAATATTCCAACGAATACAGCGCCCCGCTTCGCCGGCGCGGCGATGCCGATGCTTCGGAAAGCCGCCGTCATGGAGGACACGGCGATCTTTGCGGAGGCGGCGATGGAGGACGCCATGGCTCCCGTCGCGGCCCCGATGACAGAGGTGGTCACCGAAGCTCTCGCGCAGTATCTGCTTCCGGGAACCTACCATCTGACGGGCGGCGGGGAGACCGTTCTCGATGTCCTGGAGAGCCGGATTCCGGCCGTTTACCAGTACAGCGCCGTGCCGAAGCTGGATCCGGACGTGTTCCTCACGGCGGCCATCGAGCATCCGGAAAAATACAGCCTCCTCCCGTGCCGGGCTTACGTCAGCTACGCGGGGCTGAGCGTCGGCGAGGTGCAGAT
Source organism: uncultured Lachnospiraceae bacterium (assembly GCA_902779245.1). Taxonomy (GTDB): domain Bacteria; phylum Bacillota; class Clostridia; order Lachnospirales; family Lachnospiraceae; genus Chordicoccus. Next base: position 1,366 of record CACZBB010000298.1, read on the forward strand.
TCCGAAGGAAAGCTCCAACGAGCCCTTCGTCCTCTCGCTCGGGCGCGACGAGGGGATCCTTACGCGGCGCGAAAAGACCGTGGACAGCCATTCCGAGGGAACCCTTTCCGGGAAACAGCTGCGGAAGCTGGCCTATAAGCTGCACGTCACAAACCGCAAGGACGCGGACATCCCGCTGGAGATCCTCGACCAGGTTCCGGTGTCGAGGGACGACAAGATCCGCGTCGCCGTTTCGGAGCTCTCCGGGGGGAGCCAGAACGCCGACACCGGCGAGGTCGTCTGGAAATACCCGAACCTCAAAGCCGGCGCGAGCGTCGAGGCGACGCTGGCTTTCACCGTCACCTGGCCTAAGAATGTGAAATTGTTTTTCTGAAAGCTGAGGAGTGAATTCTGAAAGCTGAGGAGTGAAGCGGCGAAGAATCTCGTCTAAAAATGCATGAGCTCCTGGCTCTGCATCAGTCCGACTAAGGAACTGTGCGAAAGCACGAAGCAATCCGTGTATCGGGTATTATGATACCCGAACCATCATTTACAAGGGAGGGAGTCTATGGGAAAGAGAGTCGGGCCGCTGATTAAGGAGGCGCGCACGAACGCGGGATTGACACAGGAGCAGCTCGCGCGCAAGGTAAAAGGCCTTACGGCCTCGGACATCAGCCTCGCGGAGCGGGCGCTGAAGGAACTGACCAACGATCAGCTGAAGCTGATCGCGAAGGCGACGGGGGTGACGCAAAAATCCCTCCTCGACGCGGCGAAGCTGGACGCGGGGAAGAAGCCGGGCACGGCCGCCGCCTCGTCCTCGTCAAATGCGGCGAAATCCTCGATGCAGGTGACGGCCTCCGAGCGGAAGCTCGTCGAGCTCTACCGCGCGGCCGATTCGAAGACGCGGAAAGCCGCGACGGATGTCCTCAAAGGCAACACCACCACCGCCGACAACATTTTCAGCAGTATCTTAAGCAACGCCCTCGGCGGGATGGGAAAGAGGGAGATGCCCGAGG
>CACZBB010000299.1 GCA_902779245.1 uncultured Lachnospiraceae bacterium
GTGCGGAGCTTGACTTCGGAGATGGAGCGGGCGCCCAGGGGACGGCGGATGGCGTCCCGGATCTCTGCTTCGGTGACCATCTCGCATCGGCAGACGATCTTGGCATAGTCCGGGTTTTCAGCGATGGCCGCGCGGCGCTCCTCATTGGTCATATCCCGGAAGGCCTTTTTTGCCGGCCTGTGCGGATCAAAGTTTTCATTGACGGGCGGTTTCAGCCGGTCGATGCAGATGCCCGCGACGTGCTGCGCGATCGCATAGCAGGCGGTGAAGGCGGGGGATTCGGTGCCGCCCGCGTTTACGAAACCGGGGGCGTCATCCGGTTCGCCGATGACAAAGTCGTTGGTGTCCGCGTGGGGGCGGCAGCCGCCAAAGATGGAGATGATCTCGTCCTCGGGGAAGGGCGTGCCGTCGCTTCCCAGGGGCAGGTCCTTCCATGCTTTTTTGAAATAATCGACGATCTGCTCGATGGATTCCCTCCGTGTGTCCGTGAAATCGGGGTCGTCCACTTCAGTGGCGTCGCAGCCCAGCAGCATGGTGCCGCCAGTCGTCGTGATGATAGCCATACCCTTGGTATGGCCGCCGCCGGGCAGGTCGTGGGGCGTCTCCATGAGGGTGGTCGTGAGCTTGTCCGAATGCTTTCTGTCCAGGACGACATGGGCACCGAAACGCGGGATAATGCGGAATTTCTTTTCCGAGACCATGTTGTTGATGACGTCGGAGTGGCCGCCGGCGCAGTTGATGACCATGCGGGCGGAGAAGGTGACAGGGCAGGTCCCGCCTTCAGGCTGAGCGTCCGCCGGAGTAGTGCCGGGGATGTCCATGGCCTGTGACGCCGGCATCCTGGCGGTCACCAGAAAACCTTCTTCCGACTTTTGAATATCTGTAACTTCCGCTTCTTTATAAAATTCCACGCCGTTCGCCCAGGCGTTTTCCGCGAGGGCAAAGGTGACAGAGAAAGGATTCGTGACGCCGCCGTCGGGAACCCAGAGGACAGCCTTCACATCTTTTCCGATATCCGGCAGGAGTTCATAGAGGGAGGGCGGAGTGACGATCTCTGCCCGGACATGATTTTCTCTGGCGAAGCCCTCCAGCTTATAAAGCTCCCGCATGCCGCTTTCATCCGTCGCGAAGATAGTCGTTCCGTTTTTTAAATAGGGAACGGAGAGCTCGTCGCAGATCTGGTACATCAGCCGGCAGCCGGGCGCATTGAATTTTGCTTCATTCGTACCCGGGATCGGATCGTAACCGGCATGGATCATGCCGGAATTGCATTTACTTGCGCCTGCGCAGAGGTCATGGCCTTTTTCCAGGACCAGGACGCGCAGCCTGTAGCGGGAAAGTTCGCGCGCAGTGGCGCAGCCGACGCTTCCCGCGCCGACGATGATGACATCAAACATGCTTTTGTCTCCATTGCTGCAAAACGCCGACGATGATGACATCAAACATGCTTTTGTCTCCATTGCTGCAAAACCTGAAATGTAATTATCGGATCGATGCGTAAAACCCCTGCTGACGAAGGGTGTTGTCCGTGGGTACGTCACTTCACGATGATGACCTCTTTTCCGCGGAAGCCAAAACCGTATTTCCGGATCTTTCCCGTGGGAATCCCCCGGGAAAGCAGATCGGCATCGTATGCTTTTTCATCAATCTGCTTTCTTGCGCGGTCTGCAGTGTCCCTCAGCTTCCGGTCTCCTTTAGCTTTATCGAAAACCTTGAATTCGAGGATGGCAGCTGACAGATTCCCCTTCACATCCAGAGGCTCCAGGCTGACGTCATAGCGGCCGAAGCCGCTTTCCCGATTGGAAGTGACGCGGTAGTCCTCCGACAGGCAGGTGAGCATACCGAGAGTCAGTGCGTGAAAAAAGTTTTCCGGCTGTACAGTTCCGGCGGATGGTTTTATTCCTGTGTCGAAAGAAGATGAGCATGTCAGGACAACTTCCTGCATTGCCGCGTTCATTTCCCGGAGATCATCAGCCAATAAAGCATCCGCGAACTGTTCCATATAGTTTCCCGACCGCGTTGCGAACCATTTCGTCACCATGTTCGAGAGACAGGCGAGGGATTCGTGGTTGGTCAGGGTGATCGTAAGCTTCGTCCTGCTTTTTGCTCCGGGAACAGGCTTTATGTAACCGGCCGCGATCAACATGGACCAGACGGCGCTTTCATCCCCATCAAGCCATGGGAAAATCAGGTCGTCCCGGATTCTTCTTTCTATGACGCCGCCGCCCAGCAGGGTTTCAAATCCTTCTTTAAGGGCAATTCCGCCTCTCCGTACCAGATGGTCGACCAGGTCCAGTCCTCCGGACTGCGCCCAGTAGTCCTGCGGGGGGCTCTTTCTGTCGCAAAGATGGTTGACGACGGACCAGGGATTGTAGATTTCTGTCTCCTTTCCGATCGTAAACCCGTCGTACCAGAAACGGACCAGGTCTCTTTTGTCCGTAAGGCTGTATTCCTTCAGTATGGCTTTCATCTCTTCTTGTGTGAAGCCAAAAGAACTGTCATATCCACCGGAAAGGACAGAGCAGACGGCCAGGTTGTTCATATCGGAGAACAGGGACTCTTTTGCGATTCGGGTGATTCCTGTGATCACGGCACGGTCCAGATACTCGTTCTCCTTAAAAGTTTCCGAAAACAATTCCCTCAGTATAGAGATCGCTTCGTCGTAGTAGTGATACATGTAGGCTGTCTGCAGAGGCGTGTCATATTCATCGAGGAAGATATAGACTTTTTTTCCATGATATCGGAACAGCCAGGCCGATAAAAGGTGGAAAATGTGGGTCAGTTTGAAAATGAATTCCAGATAGCTGTCTGAATCCTTGTCCGGGTTGGGAATCTTCGGAATGACCCGGGATATCTCTGAGAAGAATTCTTTTTCATCCTCGTTGAGGACGCCTGACTCCGGCAGGAAGCGGTATCTGGAAAGAAGAATCGATATTCTTCCGGCGAGTGAAATCAGAAAGCCCCTGAAAGTTTCCGCCTTTAAGCCCGCGAAAGAGAGCTTGATCGTCGGCACAGTGCCCTGCAGTTGCCAAACCGACGTGGACGGGTGATCAGCGTGATATCATCCCTCTGCCGATACCAGGCGGTGATAAAGTCCGTCTTATCCACATAAAACAGGTTACCATCCCGGATTTTCTCGAACTCCTGGATGCCGCGTCCTACCACTCTCATGATTTAAATCCCTCTGTCGTCAGTTGCGATTCGTCGAAATGCCTGCGCATGCGCAGCCGGAATGTTCAGGCCGTCCGGCTGTACAGGCAGGGTTTTCGTTTTGTTTCAAACGTTTCTCGAGTACGGGAA
>CACZBB010000300.1 GCA_902779245.1 uncultured Lachnospiraceae bacterium
TTGACGGATTCTTTTGAAGCTGCTCCGCGATCTCCGTCTCGTAACGGTCGGTCGTCGCGTCCTTCAGGATTGTTTCCGGATCAAAATGCGCGTCCCCGGGCACCTTTGGCATCCGGTCTTTATAAAATTCACCCACCGGGAAGACGTCCTTCTGCTTCGCCTTCATCTCCTGCCTTTTCCGCGCGATTTCCTCCTCGATCCTGTGCCTTTTTTCCTCCTCCGCTTCCCTCTCTTCGCGGATTCGGATTTCCTCCTCTGTTTCCGTAAAGGTAAATTTCCCGCAAGCTTTTTCCCAGTGTATGAGCAGCGCGGCGACATGGCGGCAGGGGTTTTTGTTCAGGCCGATCGAGCAGCTGCAGCGAAATCGGCTGTCCGGACGAAGGTCCACCTCCGTCCTCTCCGTATCGCCGAAAGAGGAATAATCTGGTCTTTTGCCGAATCCCTTTTGCCAGGGGATATAGTTCTCGCATTCCAGATAGGAGGCCGGCGCCTGAACGAAGCAGTCAAAGTATCGAACCTCCGCCGTCGCCGATCTTCCGTCTTTCTCCACGTGAAAATCATCGACAAGCCCCTTCTCCTCATCGGTTTTTCCCTGGTCAAGAAGCACGGAGGAGAAATAATCGCGCCAGTTCCAGGAGATTTGTTTTGCAGCCTTCACTCCCGCTTTTTCATTATCCTTCATTTTTCACCTTTCAGGCGACAGGTTCCTGACGCCCTGTCCGCTCGCAATCAAAAAAAGTTCTTCCGCAAACGTTAGTTTTTCGTCTTGCATTTCGTTACGCCGGCTGCAGCGACGCATGCGAACACAAACGGTTGCGGAAGAATCTAAAAAAAATACCATCGCAAATATGTATGTAAGAAGCAGTGAGCCAAAGTCATGGGACGACCGTGCTCGCACGAGTCGAGCCATGACCTTGGCGAACGCCCAAACATGAGCATGGAGCGACGCGAAGCGTCGCGGGAATGTGAATGTTTGGAGTATGGCGAGAGCGCGAAGCGCGCAGTGCAAACATTCGGAGTCCCGCTCTGCTTCGCATCGCTCCATCCCGAAGCTCATTCCTTCGGAAGCTCATGTTTGGAGAGACGTTTTTTATAGGGTCCCTCCACCCTGTAAGGAATCTCAAGCTCCTCCAAAACGCCCTGGAAAGCATCCGCGTACTTTTTCTGGTTAAGAAGCTGCATAAACGTTAAGAAGATCTTGTTCTTCATCGACGTAAGCTCCATGAGCACATGCCCCTCGACCAGAATCCCGTAAGAGCGCACATACTCCGCAACCTCTCCCCAGTCCATCTGCCCGCTGTAATTCACGATATAGGTACCGTGCACGGCATTCTTTCCGGAGGAAAGGTTATTCTCCTTCACAAACTTCCTCTTTTCTTTAAGCCCCTGAATCGCGTCGATCTTCTCGTTAAGCGCGTAAAGCCTCCGAAGCTCCGCATTGCTCACAGAGGGGTCGGTCTGCAAGGTGATCATCTCCCTTGTCAGAGCGCCGAGCTTTTGCATTTCCCCCGCTTTCAGGGTTTCCCGGTCATAGTCGATATACACATGACTTAACAAATCGCAATGGGCATATGGAAGACCGAGCTTCGCCAGCGGATTGTGCGCGATCTCACCGGTAATCACCGCATGCTTTTCGGGCAGAACCCGGTCCAGCATCCTCGCGGCCAGAACAAGGAAAATGCCCGCGACGCTGGTGCCGCTGCTTTTCGCGAGGTTCACAATATCCTTCTGACGGAAAGTATACAGCCGGTAATTGGGGCTCCTCCGGAAGGGATTGAACATGCCGTTAAGATAATCCCCCGCAAGCTTCACAGGATTATCATTTTTATACGTATAGATCGGAGGCTGATCCGAGAACATTTCCACGGTCGGCTCAGCCGTCTCGCCGGGAAGAAGTTCACTGTCCGGCTTGCGGATCCCCGGCGCATCCGGCTCCACCTGATACCGATCCCTCACGTATTGATAAACATTTGTCAAAACCCAGGGCAAAGCCCCCTTGCCGCCGCTCAGGGAATGGCTGAGATAAAAATTGATCTGCCTTCCCTGATAGGTTACAAATGCCAGATGCCCGTTCACCTCCCTGCTCCCGGCTTTCGGAACCTTCTTCCCGATCGGAAGCACGACGACCGGCTCCTCGTTGGGCTGTAAGACGTAGGCGCCTTCCTCATCCACCGTCACCCGAACGGCAAAATACGGGTAACGTTTCATCGCGACATTCACCGAATGCCAGAGAATATCCGGATCCACCGGCTCCTTCATATTCACAAAAATCCGCACTACGTGGGAAAAAATAGATTCATCGTTATACAAACGATAGGTATCGACACTATGCTTCATACGGTACACTCCTTCACATTTCGTGCCTTTCCCAGCCACTCCAGCTTACAGTATACAAGCCATCCTTCGAATCGTCAACGTCTGTGTCATTGCCGGTAAACCTTTATGCGCAATTTAGGTTACAAGTCAC
>CACZBB010000301.1:0-1710 GCA_902779245.1 uncultured Lachnospiraceae bacterium
GGGCATCGACGGTTTCGAAATCGGCGACACCATCGCGGATATCGAGAATCCGGAGGCCCTGCCCCCGATCGCCGTCGACGAGCCGACCATGTCGATGCTGTTCATGATCAACAACTCCCCGTTCTTCGGCAAGGACGGTAAGTTCGTGACCTCCCGCCACATCAAGGAGCGTCTGGAGAAGGAGCTGGAGAAGAATCTCGCCCTGCGCGTCAAGCCGGGCCTGAATGCCGATTCCTTCGTGGTCTACGGCCGCGGCGTGCTCCATCTGTCGGTGCTCATCGAGACGATGCGCCGCGAGGGCTTCGAGCTGCAGGTCGGCCAGCCCAAGGTGCTGGACAAGACCATCAACGGCCACCGCTGCGAGCCGATCGAGGAGCTCTCCATCGAGGTTCCCGAGCAGTTCGTGGGCGCCGCCATCGAGATCTCCACGCGCCGCAAGGCCGCGCTCGTGCGGATGGAGCCGCGCGGCGACCGGACGCTGCTGGAGTTCGAGATCCCGGTTGTCGCGCACCGCTTCAAGGATTATCAGCCGTACAAGGGTGACATTGAGATGCGCACCAACGGTTCCCTCGTCTCCCTGGAGACCGGCGAGGCCGTGGCGTATTCGATGAACAAGCTCCTGGACCGCGGCCGCTTCTTCGTGGAGCCGGGCGAGGAAATCTACTGCGGAATGGTTCTGGGCGAGCACACCCGTGAGCGCGACCTGAACATCAACATCTGCAAGACCAAGAAGCTCACCAACATGCGCGCCTCGGGCTCCGACGACAAGGTCGTCCTGCCCCCGGCCATCAAGTTCTCCCTGGAGGAGGCGCTGGAGTATATCCAGGAAGATGAGCTCGTGGAAATCACGCCGAATCACATGCGGATGCGCAAGATTATGCTGGATCCGCTGGACCGGAAGAGAAATTCCGGTTCTGACGATTGATTTTCGGAAAATTATTTGTACCTTTGCATCCCTTAATCTGTTTTCAGGCGATGGATTACATCATTCCCTTGAATGGATGGGCTGCGGGCGAGCGGGAGTTCCGCTGGCCGGTAGAGACTGAGTTCTTTCAAAAGTTTGGCAACACAGAAATCCTTGACGCTGCGTTGGAAGTTTGCGTAAAAGCCGTCAAGTCAGGACGTTACATCGGCGTGGACCTGGACATCCAGGGGCACGTGACGGTCCCTTGCGACCGCTGTCTGGAAGACTTGCGACTCCCGGTGGAAGCCCACCCTTCCTTCAGCGTGAAGTTCGGCGAGGAGGTCGCTTCGGAAGAGCAGATGCGGGAAGGAACGCGGGAGATCCTCTTCCTCAGCGCCACGGACGCCGATCTGGATCTCGGCCAGGTCATTTACGACTACGTATGCCTGGCGCTGCCTATGCAGCGGGTCCACGCGGAAGGGGAGTGCAACCCCGACACGGTCAGGTTTCTGGGTCATGAGCCGGAGAACGAGGAGGCTGGCGATACGAACAGCCCGTTCGCCGCTCTGAAAGGACTTTTTGACGAAAAATAAACAAAATAAAGATAGTTATTAATTATGGCACATCCGAAACACAAACTCTCCAAGCAGCGGAGAGACAAGCGTAGAACGCACGACCACGCTGCGGTCCCGACCCTCAGCGTCTGCCCGAACTGCGGCGCCACTGTGATGTATCACCGTGTCTGCCCCGAGTGCGGCTACTACCGCGGTCGTCAGATCATCGTCAAGAGCGCAGAGTAATCAGCG
>CACZBB010000301.1:1728-3246 GCA_902779245.1 uncultured Lachnospiraceae bacterium
GCTGCCCGCGCGGCCTCATAGTTCAACGGATAGAACGGAAGTTTCCTAAACTTTAAATAGAGGTTCGATTCCTCTTGGGGCTACGAAAATGCATCGCCGTTGGCGGTGCATTTTCGATTTACGCCCCGACCCCGGACCCCCCTCCGTCGTTCCTAGTGTAAAAGTGCTTGGACAGGTCCAAAGAATGGACCTGTACAAGCATTTTTCGGCTTTTTTACTTGTATAGGTCCCGACGATGGACCTATACGAGCACCTGATGAGGGGGCAAAAGGAATTATTCTTTGTGTTCTATTTGCGGAGTAATATTGAATTATTACCTTTGTAGAAAAGATGATATATGTATCAAACATACTTTGAAGCAAAGGGAGAGGCACTGCTTGAGAAGATAGGAATGAGCAAGAGTGAGTTCGCCAGGCAGATGGGGATTCGGAAACAGAATGTTAAAACGCTATTCAAATCGAAAAATCTGGAGACAATCCATAAAGCGGCAACCGTGATGGGGATACCGTTTGAAATGTTGATTGGTTTCGTTGAAGAGCCGGATATCTGCTCAATTCCTATCGCACCGCGTGAGACTGGCGAGGAGGTTGTCTCCGAGGAGATCATCCCCAAAGGGGATTCGCCGGAAGAGATAATATGGAGAAGGACGATCATTTCCAGATTCTACAGGGAATGGAAGGAACATAATCCTCTTCAGCGTCGATACAACATGTTTCTGAAAGAGTATATCAACATTCGCTTTGTATCGATAACGGAAACCTGCACGCATGCGTCAAGAACCTATCTTTCCACCCTGGCTATCCTTCAATTAGACGCCATTCTGACCGGAGCCAAAACAGTCAATACGGTTCCGGCAAAAAAGAACGGGAACCAGAAAGGATTCGAAAAGATGCTGATCATGCATTACCGATGCCCCGGAATTGGGACTGTGAAGATGACCGTCGGTGTCAAAAGAAGGACGCACGAGAAGATTCAATATTGCATTACAGCATTGGAAGCATAAAATAAGGATGGCCAATCGGCCATCCTTTACTGTTGCCCCAAGACTACGTGGTGGATGTTTACCTTTTGGTGAGGCTCGAGGCGGGGTCTTTGCACTAAGCGAATTACCTCATCCGTGCCACGTTTTATTATCTCGATACAAAGGTAACACTTTTTCCTTCATCTGCAAAATGCAGTTGTACCCCAAGCGGAAAAACCGCTTGCTTCAAGGTGTCATTCTTCTTCATCATCCAACGGTTTAAGACTATGTAAAAATGGACTACAAGGGTATGGAATCCTCTTTCGGAGTTCCCAAATCTTCTCCAAGTCCTCTATGAAAAGGTTCGACAAAATGTCATTTGGGGCTACCGAAGCGGCCCCTCCCAATACGGGGAGGGGCCGCTTCGGTTTTTATTTTGCGTAGAGGATAATAAGATTACTGAATTGGTTTGTGCTATTTCTTCTTTTTCATATGTTCGATTTTTCCTAGTTTTTGGAACAAAAACGAAAATCTTTTTGTATATTGCAACCGAAAAA
>CACZBB010000302.1 GCA_902779245.1 uncultured Lachnospiraceae bacterium
CATGTTGCCACCCCCAGCCCCTCCCGGAGAAAGTGACACCATCACGTCTTTGCCAGTCCTTTAGGGCTCGGGTGCGAACCGAAACATACTTTCGATAAACTTTTATTCTACCATATACAATTCATATTATTTGTTAAATTATATTTCATTTTTGTTAAAATAGTGTAATATCGGGATTCACACCCGAGCCGTTCACTCGCCCTAAAGGCTGCGGGTCGATGCAATAAATCCTTCAAAAGCCATCTGAACGATCTCTTTCCTTTGATGTAAGATAACACAAACCACGATCCCCTTCGAATTCAACTATACCGGTTATTAAGAATGGCAGAGGGAGGCGGAGGCCTCCCTCTTTTCGATTCACAGCAGTCCCAGCCGTCCAAAGGCTTTCCAAAGGCCGTCGTCGCTTACGGCGTCGGTGACAAAGTCGGCGGCGGCTTTCGCCTCCTCCCCTCCGCTGCCCATGCAGACGCTCCGGGCACAGCATCTTACCTCCAACGCGGCAAAAACCGTTCTCATTTTCAGTCAGTCAAAACGCACAATTTCTCTTTTATATATAGCATATTTTTCGTCTTTACGCTATAATAGATAAAGCAAAATGTGTCGGGAAGTTACTCGTCGTTTCTGGTCACACGGTGACCAGAAACGAAGGCGTTTTGCAATAAAATCGCCCTACGGGCGATGGCACGCCTCAGTGTACAGAAAACAGTCCAGTGGACTGTTTTCTGTGAAACGCAGGTCAGCGACAAACTATAATTTTATGCTCGTCACTGCCGGACACCTGTCATGAAGACCGGCCTGCACAGCTTAATTTCGGACCAGAAAAAGGAGGTAGCATCCATGAAACTGTTATTTGCATCGGATTCCTTCAAGGGAACGCTCACCAGCCGTCAGACGGCGGAGCTGCTTGAGAAGGCAGCCAGGGAGGTGTTCGGAGATGTCACCTGCGCCAGCGTCCCGGTGGCGGACGGCGGCGAAGGGACAACGGACGCCGTCATCGAGGCCGAGAACGGAGAACGCATCGAAACGGAGGTCCACGGACCGCTCATGGAGCGCGTCCGCGCCTTCTACGGCAAGCTGGACGAGCGCCGGGCCGTCATCGAGATGGCCGCCGCTTCCGGCCTTCCCCTCGTGCCAATCGCGGAGAGAAACCCGCTGAACACCACCAGCTACGGCACCGGCGAGCTGATCCGCCACGCCCTGAACCAGGGCTTCTCGGACATCTCCATCGCCATCGGCGGAAGCGCGACCAACGACGGCGGCATGGGCTGCGTCCGCGCCCTCGGCGTCCGCTTCCTCGATGAGAATGGCGAGGAGCTGGACGGCACCGGCGCAAGCCTTGAAAAAGTCCACACCATCGATGTCTCGCACCTTGACCCCCGCATTGCAAAAACCAGGATTACGGTGATGTGCGACGTCACCAACCCGCTCTGCGGTCCAAACGGGGCGACCTATACCTTCGGGGCGCAGAAAGGCGCGACGCCGGAGATCCAGGCAAGGCTGGAAGCGGGCATGAAGAATTACCGCGACGTGATCCGAAAGCAATTTGACATAGACCCGGACGCCATCAAGGGCGCGGGAGCCGCCGGCGGCCTGGGCACGGCGCTGATGGTCTTCCTCGGCGGAGAGATGAAATCCGGCATCGACACGGTCCTCGATCTGATCGAATTCGACAAACGTCTGGAGGGCGTTGATCTCGTGGTGACCGGCGAGGGCCGCACCGACTGGCAGAGCTGCTTCGGCAAGGTCATGCAGGGCGTCGGCGAGCGCGCCAAGGCAAAGGGCGTCACCGCGGTAGGCCTCAGCGGAAGCCTTGGCAAAGACGCGATGCAGATCGCGGAGCACGGAATCGCCTCGCTCATGACCTCCGTGGATTCCCCCATGCCCCTCGAAGAGGCTCTCGGACGGGCGGAGGAACTCTACTTTCTGGCCGCCATCCGCATGTTCCGTTTCCTAAAAGCCGGGATGGAGCTGGCTAAGAAGCTTTAAGCGGGGTCATTTGAATAAGAATGAACGAACCTATAAAGGATGATCATTTCTCGTAATTATTGATTCAAGTGTCAAAAGCGCATGAAAATTTTGCTTGCAAAATATTTCATGCATTTTTGACACGTCCGACATGAGAAAGTAGCCGTTTTACACAGA
>CACZBB010000303.1 GCA_902779245.1 uncultured Lachnospiraceae bacterium
TCAAACAGTTTTTCGGCCTCCTGCCGGATCGTGCTGTTTTTAGCTCCGGACGGTCTCCTGCCCGGTATGTTTTTGCTCATACGTTTCTCCCAAATATCCTTTAGGAACCGTCTGAGCTTATAGAATTGTGATGTATTTAAGCTCAGACTACTGAGCGTTCACATACTTTCTGGTCATAAAAGCTATGCTCCTTTCCGGTTTTGAAATCAAAGATTCTGCAGGATCGCCCACTGCGAGCCCGCTGGATCGAGGAAGCTTACAGCTTCATGCAGGTGAAATCGTCGAACATCACGCAGCCGTCGCCGAAGGTCAGCTTGAGCATGCCGCCCTTGCGGCCGAACTCGTTTTCGCCGATGGGATAGAGGCGGAAGCTCATTGCATCTCCGTCTTCGTCGATGGCCTTGGCGTGAAGCTCGCCGTCCTTCATGAACACTTCGTCGACGATGAAATCGGCGTCCTCAGGATGCTCGTATTTGCCGCAGAAGCTCTCCCACTTCGTCTTGTCCGGATCCTTGACCGCGAGTTCCTCGATGGAGACGATGGGCTCCGGCTCCTTGTCCCTTGTGATCGCTTCCATGCCGTTCCAGTAACCCAAATAGGCTCTGATGTCCCTGTAGTCCCGGCAGGAGAGTATCACAAGCACCCTGTCCGCGTCGAGGAAGCGCTCGAACCAGGTGGCGACGCCCGGCATGCCGCCGCTGTGACTGACGACGAGCCCAAGCTCCTCGTCACGGCCGACGGCCCAGCCGAAACCGTAGCCAAGCCCGTCATCCTCATCGTAAACAGCATCCTCGCCGTTGTTGAGCTTTCCGGGGGTGTACATGAACTGCTGCTCTTCAAGAGTGAGCACTTTGCCCTCGCGCAGTGCCCTGTCCCATTTGAACATGTCAAAGATGTTGGTGTACACATAATCGTCGCCGTTCAGACCGTCAAAGGCGACCACGTCGCCGTCCTCTGCGGAATCCACGTCGGCCACGCATTTGCCGTCTTCGAACACCGTCGCCTGAGCATACTTCTCAAAAGGAACGCCGTCTCTGCGGATATGGCAGCAGCGGGTGGAGCTCATGCCGGCGGGCTCGAAGATCTTCTTTTGCAGGAACTCTTCATAGGGAACGCCGGAGAGCCGCTCCACCAGCAGCGCCAGGAGATTATAGCCGGTGTTGGAGTAATGCAGGCCTTCCCCCGGGGCGAAGTACGGTTTCGCCTTGGTTTCCCGGAGAAAGCGCAAAATCTCGTCGTTGCCCGGCACCCGCTTTTCTTCCTTCCAGATCTTGATGAACCAGTCCGCGTCGTCAAAGTAATCGGGAATGCCGCTTGTGTGGGTCAGCAGGTGACGGATGGTCACGCCCTCGTACGCTGCCAGCTCCGGGAAGAATTTGGTGATTCTGTCCTCAAGACCCAGCTTTCCCTCACGCACCAGAAGCATGACCGCCGCCGCCGTGAAGGTCTTGCTGACCGAAGCCAGCTGGAAGATCGTGTCTTCCGTGTCTTCCGTGATCGGCAGCGTGTTCTCGGGGTCCCGGAAGCCGAGAACGCCCTTGGATACGATCTCGCCCCTTTCGGCGTAGAGCCACGCCCCGTTGAAGCCGTCTTTTTCATTCAGTTCCCGGGCCAGGTTTTGCATCATGGTATTCTTATCCATAAAAGTTTCCTCCATAAACACGGATTCAAACGGTCAAAATGTATTCTTTTGACCGGATCATAATGTAGTTCGGTATGTAATGGTTCTTGTATATCATCGGCTGCTGAAAGCGGGCGCAAAAAAACCGCGGCGAAGCAGCTCCCGTCGTGGCTGCGTCCCGCGGTCCACACTATCCGAAAGTTACTCAAAAACGGCGCGGCAAACCGGAGGGGACTCATCCCCTCGTCCGATCATGCGCCTGTATTCAGTTAGCCGACGATAGCGTTGTTGTTCACCGGTCTGCACTCCTGTGTTGTTAATTACATTCATATTATACAGAGCAAAGGCAAAAAAACAATAGATAAAATGAGATTTTTTGGAAGGACGGACCCAAAGCTGCCCTCGCCGGACGGCAAGAGAGCCTCTTTTGTCTTCGACAGACAAAAGAGGCTCCTTTGATATGTAAGTCCGCGTAAATGGTACAATACAATAGAAAGTCCGCC
>CACZBB010000304.1:0-1281 GCA_902779245.1 uncultured Lachnospiraceae bacterium
TGACCAGAAACGAAGGCGTTTTGCAATGAAATCGCCCTGCGGGCGATGGCAAAACGCAGGTCAGCGACAAACTATAATTTTATGGTTCATACACAGGCTTCAGCCGACGGCCGCCGTCTCTTCCACGGGCCGTTCGCGCAGCCGGAAGGCACAGACAAATCTCCGGGCCTCGCCATATTCGGCAAGCGGCGCGTAGAAGGGCTGCTCCGCGGAAATACGGTCAACGCCTTCCGGCGTAAAATGTCCGCAGTCATATTTTTCACACATTTGCGTCTCCGGATCGAAGGCCGTCAGAACGAAATTGTCCCAGACCTCCTTCGGCTGGCCATTTTCATCATAGACCTGCAGATAAAGGATATCCCCCCGCTGAAGCAGCGATGGATCGTTGACCTTGACAAAGCCATGGCGCGTAAACCAGACCTCCTCATCCATGCCCTCCATATACATCTGGACACCGCCCCTCGGCTGGTCGGTAATGCCCAGGTCCCAGAGCGCGCGGGCGATCAGCCGTTCACAGGAAATAAAGCCATCCTCGCAGGGCGGAATCGAGACCGAATTCCCATACTGAAAATTCCTGTCGTGCGCCATCCGGTAGACGGCGGCGACCGCGCCGACAAGCTCCTCCGCGGAGAAATCCGCGTAATCAACCACCGAGCCTTCCGGCGGCGTCGTGTATTCATACGCCCGGCGGCCGTCCGGAAGAAGAAGCTCCGGATCATACCGTTTGATCGCGGTCGAAAGCCCCGAGCCCTCCGAGCTCTCCGTGCCCGAAGCATCCTCTGCCGCCGAAGCACCCTCCGCGGCCGAAGCACTCACCGATGTGTCCGGGCTTTCCGTACCCTCGGCGCTGCTCCTTCCGGAGGTTTTTGTCCCTTTACGGCTCTCCGTATCCGCGGTCTCTTTCCCGCTCTCTGTCACGGTGCTCTCCGCGGAAGAAAAACCGGAATCCTTCACCTGCGCGGAAACCTCCGATACGGCGGATTCCTTATTCGGATCCCCCGCCAGGCCCGGAGGCTTCCCCGGCCCGTTCCTCGCCATCAAAACGGAAACCATCATGCCTGCCGCGGCCGTAAGGAGCATCGTACAGACCAGCGTCATGATAAACCCTTTTTTCTTCATTTCTGCCTCCGAAGAATAAAATCAGCCTTTATTCTACATCAGTCCGCGGAAGCTGACAAGCATTATCGTTTCTGGTCACACGGTGACCAGAAACGAAGGCGTTTTGCAATGAAATCGCCCTGCGGGCGATGGCAAAACGCAGGTCAGCGACAAACTATAATT
>CACZBB010000304.1:1311-2111 GCA_902779245.1 uncultured Lachnospiraceae bacterium
CAGCGACAAACTATAATTTTATGGTTCATACACAGGCTGATTTATGTCACTGGCCCGTGCCAAACAGCGAGTGTTTGGCACGGGAGTGACTTGTAACGCATTATCCGATTTTCCCCCGCCGCCTTCATGCCGTCCCTTGCTTCACGTCCGTTCACTTGTCTCGCAATAGAATCGTTGTTACGGTTCGCTCCGTTCACAGCAACAAAGGCATTCCGCTATCGCCCTATGGCAGAAAAGCGGAATGCCTGCCTGTGACAGCTTGTCGCTTTGTGGTTTAAACTCGGGCTTATTTATTCCAACGCCCGCAGGGCGATTTCATTGCAAAACGCCTTCGTTTCTGGTCACTGTGTGACCAGAAACTTTTATTCCGTATAATACCCGCATATTCGTTTTGGATCATTGACAGCGATGTCTGCCGCGATCCCCGCAAAGATGAATCGCTGTTCAATATCCGGCTCTTGCCCGGCATTGGCATATACGCCGAATCTAAGCGTGACTTTTTCCGCCGTTTCCTTCTCAATATACAGGTCTGCGGTAAACCTTTCAATCAGCTGCTCATAATCCTTCCGGTGAGGTACATATAGCCAAAAAGCGTCTCCTCTTTGCCTGCATCCGATGCCGCCGGTTTTCCGCGCAAGCTTCCTTATGCCGATGCCGACGCTTCGCAGGACAAGATCGCCAAATTGACTTCCGTATTGTTCGTTGAGCGCGTGAAACCGATTAATATTGCAGACAAATGCGTCAAAAGCGATTCCCTTATTCTGTTGGTCAAGACGGTTCACATACCGAAGGAAATAGTC
>CACZBB010000305.1 GCA_902779245.1 uncultured Lachnospiraceae bacterium
TACGGAGTTTTTGAACAGAGTTACTATTCACGGCCTGTTAAAAATCAGGTTCTGATTCGTCAGGATAATCCAGCATTTGGAGGAACTCTATGCAGATCTATGTAAACAGAAAATGTACCCGGAGCGGCAACGGCACAAAAGAATATCCCTTCCGGAATATCTCCGAAGCCGCCGCGGTCGCCTGCCCCGGAGATGAAGTCCTGGTAGCGCCCGGCGTCTACCGCGAATATGTCGATCCGAAGCAGGCCGGCACGGAAGAAAAGCGGATTGTCTACCGCAGCATCGAGCCGGGAAAAGCTGTCATCACCGGGGCCGAAGTCGTCAAAAACTGGAAGAAATACGAGGGGAACGTCTACCTTGCCCGGATTCCGAACGGGGTCTTCGGCAGTTACAACCCCTATACCACTCTCGTCAGCGGCGACTGGTATATCGCTTCCTACATCGCGCATACCGGAGAAGTCTACCTGAACGGGAAAGCCCTCTATGAAGTGACTTCCCTCGAGAAGGTCCTGAAACCGGAAGTCTATAAGAAATCCTGGGATCCCGCCTTCACCGTCTACGCCTGGTACACCGAGCAGGACGAAGCCGCGGATGAGACACTGATCTGGGCCAATTTCCAGGGCGCCGACCCGAACGTTGAGAACGTCGAGATCAATGTACGCCGCAACTGCTTCTATCCCTCAAAGGAAGGCGTCGGCTACATCACCCTCTCCGGATTTACAGTCCGCTGCGCCGCAACCCAGTGGGCGCCGCCGACCGCCTATCAGGAAGGCATGATCGGCCCGCACTGGTCCAAAGGCTGGATCATCGAGGACTGCGAAGTCTCCGATTCCAAATGCTCCGGCATCTCCCTCGGCAAATATCTGCAACCAGACAACGACAACAAATGGCTTCTCAAGAAGCTGAAAAACGGCACGCAGACCGAGCGCGACTGCATCCTGCAGGCGCAGCGGGAAGGCTGGACCAAAGAGAAGATCGGTTCGCACATCATCCGCTCGAGGACAATCATATCCACCACATCAACAACCGCCAGAACCTGGCAGGCGCCGAGATCGGCGGCATCAAGATGCACGCGGCGATCGACGTGATTTACCGCAGGAACCATATCCACCACTGCACCAGAGGCCTCTGGCTCGACTGGCAGGCACAGGGCACCCGCGTAACTCAGAACCTGTTCCACGACAACACGCTTCCCTTCGATGAAAACACCCAGCCGGGCTGCAATGACGGCGCCGGCGAGGATATCTTCATCGAGGTTTCCCACGGACCGACGCTGGTTGACAACAACCTGCTCCTGTCCGACCGCGCCATGAAGCTCGCGACCCAGGGCGTCGCGGTCGTGCATAACCTGATCGCCGGATCCTTCACCGCGGTAGGCCGCGGCGTCGACAACGGCTCCAGCCCGGAGCGTCCGTCCCCGCGCTATACGCCTTACCATGTCCCGCACCAGACGGAAGTCGAGGGCTTCATGACGATCCTTCACGGAGACTGCCGCTTCTTCAACAACATCTTCATCCAGAAACCGATGCGTCCCGGCATGGTCCAGATCCGCGACGCGATGGACAAAAACTTTGAATGGGACGACGGAAACCTGGATGTCGGAACCGCCCCCTACGAGGGATATCCGACCTGGGAAGAATACGTCTCCCGCTTCGAAGGATACGTGGGCATGGGTTCTGACAAGTCCCGCGACATCTACTACTGGCCGCTTCCGGTCTGGGTGGGCGGAAATGTCTTCTTCAACGGCGCAAAGCCCACAGAAGCCGAGAAAGACGCAGTGATCAAAACTCCGGAAGAGATAAAAGTCTGCCTGAAGCAGACCGAAAACGGCTGGCAGCTGGAGACAAATGTCTATGACTATCTCCCGAAGAGCAGCTGCGCGACGATCTCCACACAGACCCTCGGCATGGCTTTCGAGCCGGAAGAATATTTCGAGAATCCGGACGGAACCTCCATCATCTTCAACGAGGACTATTTCGGAAACCGTCAGGCAGTCAACCCGCTTCCGGGTCCCTTCGCTTCCAAAGCAGCGGCCCGGGCTATCCTTTTCGGAGACACTGCGCCGGCGAAAACG
>CACZBB010000306.1 GCA_902779245.1 uncultured Lachnospiraceae bacterium
GTTCTTCCGGTCCTTGCCGACCGCGTAGCCCTTATTCATGATGTACGTGATGGCTTCAAATATGTTCAATTCAAATCATATTCCTTTCCTTTATGGGGTCTGTCGGAATGATAGGGCCTGTCTTATTACAAACAAATTAAGCGCGGCGCAGCGACTTGGTGCGAGGTGATGCGTACCCTTCCGCGCAATTGAAGTGATCTGTAGTCGGGCGCTATGAATTGGCAGGGGTCCTGTCTTTCCGATGATTCTTTTTTTATCGGATCTGAATATTGCTTTCCTCAATGAGCGAGGCGTAGGGGACCGTGACGCCGTTTTTCAGCAGACGCTTGATTTCGCTCTTGTCCGCCTCCGGCTCCTTCTCCCGCAGCAGGCGGGGCGCGTTCTCCTTTGCCCAGGGGATGAAGCCGTCGCCCAGATCCACGCGGCTGCTGGTGCGGTAGCCGATGCTGACCCGGCTTGTCCTGAACTTCTCTCCGCCCAGGATGGCGGCGAGGTATTTCTTCGCGTTCTCCGCCATCTTCTCCACCTTCCGCGCCCTCTCCGTCAGGGCGGCGGCCTCGCCGCGGATGGCGGCCGCCTCCGCCGTCAGGTTTTTATATCCGAGGGCCAGGTCTTCCGTAGCGTTCTCCCTTTCCATCATCAGCTCGTTCAGCAGCGCCGGATCGAAAAGCGCCTCGCCTGTCTCCGGATCGACCTCCTCCAGCAGCTCCTCGATCTGCCGGTTGATGAGATAGATGTTCATGCCGCCGCCTCCTGAAAGCCGTTCAGCCAGTAGCGGCCGTAATAGCTCGTGTGCCCGTAGCGGTTCTGGAAGAAGATCTTCTCCGTCCGGATGCAGAAGCCCAGCTTCCGCAGATCGTAGATCCGCTGCGCAGTGCAGGTGATGTTATACTTGCGGAAGGCTTCCCGCTCCGTGATGCTGCCGTGGATCAGCATGTGCCCGAGGATGGTTCCTTCCTGCGTCTTATAAAGGTTGCCAAAATTCTCCATTTCTGATATAATTCCTTTCGTATTAATCTGTTTCAGCCAACGGATTAGTGCACCTCGGCACCTTCGCCCGCCAGCGAGGGTGCTTTTTCGTCGCCCGCTTCCCGTTCTTCCTTCAACTAGTATTTTTTCATACGCAGCCTCCAATATCTCCCTGGACCCCGGACTGATCCGTTTCCCATGCAGGATCGCGGACACATACGCGAAGGACCAGCCCGCCGCCTGCGCAAGCTCCCGGACCGAAATGTTCTCGTTGAACATGTGTCCCCGCAGCCTGCCTGTCCATTTCTCCGGCAATTCTTCTTCCTCCTTGTCATAGTTTGGTATATTTGGTTGACATATTTGGTTATATGTGCTATACTCCGCTCAGTTCAAGTTTAATGACCAAATAAATCAACTGTCGAGTGTGATTATAGGGCTGACGGCGTGACCAGTCAACTGGCGATTCGCACAAAACAAAGCCTTCGATTTGTGTGATCTTCACAATTGACAGGCTCAAAGCCCCGTGCAGACTGCTTTTCGTTTTGTATTTTTTTGAAAGGAGCTCCGGACATGACATTTTATGAGAAGTTTTGTGAAGAGTGCGGCAAACTTAAGAAGTTTCCCTCGGTTGCCATGGAGGAGATGGGCATGAACCCGTCGACCCTGACCGGCTGGAAGAAGGGGAAGGCGGTCCCATCTGACGGGGCGCTAGCGATTGCGGCGAAGTATTTCGGTTGCGAGATGGGAGAACTTGCCGCCGCCAGGGCCGAGTCAGCTGCCCTCCGTTCCAAGGAAAACA
The DNA here is from genome assembly GCA_902779245.1 of uncultured Lachnospiraceae bacterium. GTDB lineage: Bacteria > Bacillota > Clostridia > Lachnospirales > Lachnospiraceae > Chordicoccus. The sequence continues at coordinate 1,769 of CACZBB010000306.1, forward strand.
ATAAAAGAAAAAGCAGACCGTCTGTCCTTGACGGTCCGAAACAGCTGCCCCTGATCGGCACCGTGTCCTGCGGCGCACCGGTCCTGGCTGTTGAAAATATAGAGGATATGATTCCGGCTCCGCCGGTGGTCAGAGCCGATTTCGCTCTCGTCTGCAAGGGCGACAGCATGATCAACGCCCATATCTTTTCCGGCGACATCGTCTATATCAAGAGGCAGCCTATCGTGGACAACGGCGAGATCG